>DATLUO010000064.1 GCA_035533075.1 Pirellulales bacterium
CGCTCGTGCCATACGACGTGGCCAGGGTATCGCCGTCGGCCAGCGTGGTGTTCTTGGTGGTGAAATCACCGGTGACCGAACTGTAATTCAGGACGTTGAAGAACTGGCCCGTGGTGGGCGTGAAGCCATTGATGGTCTGCACGTCGAGCGTTCCGGCCAAGGTGGCCGTGCCGCTGACTGGGGCCGTGCCGTTGACATTGAGCTGATCGTACTGCGTGTTGGCGGTGATGCCGCCGATATCGAGCTTGAGCGTGCCGGAGGCCGTTTGCGTGTAATTGCCTGTGATGTTGACCTGGCCGGGCGTGCCGTCGCCACCTGGCGTGAACACGCCGCTGTTGGTCACATCGCCGACAATCGTGCCGCTGCCGGAGAGCGTGCCGCCGTTGATCTGAATGGAATTGGGCGCCAGCGGGGGGTCCAGCGTGCCGCCGGCCAGCGTCGTCGAGCCGCCGCTCTGCGTGTAGGTGAATCCCGGCGGGCCGGCCAGCGTGCTCGAAGCGCCGATGGTCACCGCGCCGGCGTTGGTGAGTGTGCCGGCGCTGGTGGTGAGGTTGTAGCCGTTTTGGATCGTGAGATTGCCGGCGGCGGCGTTCGTGGTCAGGTCGGCCAGGGCGCTGGTGCCCATGGTGTCGCTGTAGACGTTCGAGTTGGCCCCGTCGAGCAGAAGGGTGGCGGCGTTGGTGGCGATGGCGTCGCCCGTGAGCTGCAACGTGCCTCCGCCGACGGCTTGCCACGTGCCGCCGGTGAGCGTGCCGGCGGCAAAGTTGGTCAGCGTGGTGGGGTTGACGCTGAGCGTTCCGCCATTCGCTTCGACCGTGCCGTTGTTGGTGAAGGTCGGGGGGAAGACGCTGAGCGTGCCGCCGGAGACATTGGCTTCGATCGTGCCATCATTCACGAACGTGCCATTGCCATAAATACGCCCGCTCTGGCCACCGATCGTCACGCCGCTGCCGAGCGTGATGGTATCGGAGCCGCCGGTGAACAGGCTGTTGCTGAAATCACCGAACACGATGGCGCCCGTGCCCGAAATGGTTTCAACCTGGTTGCTGGGAAACGAGATCTGACTGGACGTGCTGGTATTGTTCGGATTGCCGAGGTTGAGCGTGACGTTGTTGAGCGTCAGCCCGCCGCTGACGCTGACCGTGTTGTTGTACGTCGACATGTCGATCGGGCTGTCGAGCGTGATGCCGACGAGGGCGCTGTCGAAGGTGGCGCGAAGTGTGGCGCCATTGCTGGCCGTGAAGGTTCCGCCGGAGAGCGTGCCGGTGCCCGCGTTGCCATTGGTTGGATCGCCCAGGTTCCAGACGTCCGTCGAGGCGGAAAGTGTCAGATTGCCGCCGAGCGTGCCGACGATGTTCACCGTGCTGCCGGGATAGGAGAAGACGCCCGAGCCTGCGGTGAGGGCGGCCTGTGTGAACGTGCCGCCGAGGTCGACGGTCGAGTTCGTCACCGTGATGCTGCCGGAGTTTTGCCAGGCATAGTTGAAATACGGGTAGCCATCGTTGATGCTGAGCGTGCCGCCGCCCGTTTGGCTCAGCGTGCCGAAGCCGCTGAACGTGCCAGTCGCCGCGCCGCCGCTTACGGCCAGGTTACCGCCCGACTCCTCGACGGTGCCGGTGTTTGCGCCGCTGGCGCCGAACTGCACATTGAGGTTGCCTCCGTTGGTCCCTTCGACGGTGGCGGTGTTGGTGAAGGCGCTCGTGCCGCCGCCGGCGGTGATGGAGATCGTTCCACCCGAGACATTGCTGTCGATCACGCCCTTGTTGGTGAACGATGGCCCGCTGATGGAAATGTTGCCGCCCCGTCCCTGCATCGTGATGCCCGACGCGACGACGACGCTGCTTTGGCTGTAGGCTTGAATATAATCGCTGAAGTAGCCGAATTGGATGGTGCCGGTCCCTAGCAGGTTCTGCGTGCCGGTGCCCTCGAATGCCAGCGTGCCGGAGGTCGTGTTCGGGTAAGTGCTCTCGTTGCCGAGGTCGAGCGTGGTGTTGTTGGCGAGCGTCAGGTCGCCGTAGACCGCCACGTGGTTGTTGTACGTCGACATGTCGATGGGGCTGTCGAGCGTGACGCCGGTCAGGGCGCTGGAGAAGGTGGCGGCCAGCGTGGCGCCGCCGCTGGCGGAGAACGTTCCGCCGGAAAGCGTGCCCGTGCCGGCATTTCCGTTGAGCGGATCGCCCAGATTCCAACTTCCGGTGGTGGCGTCGAGCGAGAGTCCGCCGGTGAGCGTGCCGATGAGATTGACCGTGCTGCCGGTGCGAGTGAATGTGCTCGAGCCGGCGGTCAGGCCGGCTTGCGTGAACGTGCCGCCGAGGTCGACCGTCGCGTTGGTGACGGTGATATTGCCGTTGCTCTCCCAAGAATTGTTATTGCCCTGGTTGATGGAGAGCGTGCCGCCGCCGCTGAGGCTGAGGTTCCCGAAGCCGTCGTAAACGCCGACCGAGCTGCCGCCGGTGACGGCGAGGTTTCCGCCGCCGGTGACTTGCATCGTGCCGCCGGCGTTGCCGCCCGCGCCGAAGGCGACGTCGAGCGAACCGCCATTGGTTCCCTCGACGGTGCCGGCGTTGGAAAAGAGGCTCGATCCGCCGACGGAAACCTTGATCGTTCCGCCCGAGACGTTGCTGTCGATGGTGCCGTAGTTGGTCAACGTCGGCCCGCCGACGGAGATTCCACCGCCCCGGCCTTGGAGCGTGATGTTGGCGCCCAAAACGAGGCTGCTATTGCTGAGAATGTAGTTGGAGAAGTAGCCGAACTGGACCGTGCCGGTGCCACCCAGGGTTTGCTGCCCCGATCCCTGGAACGCCAAATTACCGGAGGTTGTGCCACTGCTCTGATTCCCCAGGTCGAGAGTGACGTTGTTGAGCGTCAGATCCCCCAGCACGGCCACCTCGTTGGTGTAGGTCGCCATGTCGATGGGGCTATTGAGCGTCACGCCGTTGAGCGTGCTGCTAGAGCCGGCGGTGAGCGTGGCGCCGCCGCTGGCGGTGAAGGCGCCGCCCTTCAAAGTGCCGGTGTAGTTGCCGTTGTTCGGGACGCCGAGGATCCAGTTTCCGGTGTTGGCGTCGAGCGCCAGGCCGCCGTTGAGAATGCCGGTGAGGTCGACGGTGCTCGTCGTGTCGCGGATGAAGGCGGGGGCGGCGGGCTGCGTGGCGGGGCTGACGTAGGTCGTGCCCAGGCTCGCCTGGCTCGCCAAATTGCCGCCAATATAAACCGTCGAGCCGCTCACGCTGATCGTGCCGCTGTTCGTCCAACTATCGGTCGTGCTGGTTTCGAGCGTGAGCGTGCCGCCGCCGGTCATCGAGATGGTGCCGCTGTTCGTCCAATTGCTGTTCGACGCTCCTGAAACCGTGAGGTTGCCGCCGCCGCTGGCGGCAAGGGTGCCTGAGTTCTGGGTCAGCTCGGAGGCCGTGACGCTATTACCGTTGCTGGCCGCAATGATTCCTTCATTTGTCCCCCCCGAGCCGAAGGAAACACTGAATGGCCGCCCGCTGGCGTTCGCCGTCGAGGCGAGAAGGGCGCCCTGGTTGTCGAGCGCCCCATTTCCGTCAATCTGCCCGGTCGCGGCGGTGATCGTGATATTGCCGGCGATCGTGAGGCCGCTGTAAGAGTAGAAGAGGGTATCGCCGGTGTCGTTGTTGTTGCCGCTGGTGGCGGGAAATACGATCGACCCGCTGCTGCCCGGGTCGGCTTGAATGACGTTCGTCCCGCTGAGTTCCAGCTCGCCGCGATTTGCCGAATCGCCGACTTGGATCGTACCGTCGTCGATCACGGCGCCCGCGCCGGTGGTCGAGACTTGCAAAACGCTGCTGTTGTCAATGACCAGCGTCGCGCCCGTGCCAATCGAAAGGCCGGCGATGGTGCTCGTGCTGAGGGCCACTCCGCCTGCGCCGGAGTACGTAACGGTCACATTGCCGCTGATGGAAACGTCGTCGGCCGTGCCGGGCACGAGGCCCGTGCTCCAGTTGCTCGCGACATTCCAGCTTCCTGCGGCGCCACCGATCCAGTTATCGCTGGAGAGCATGGCCAGCGGCTCGAGGCGCTCGAAGGGCCAGCTCGCCGACTGGCGATACATATCGCGGGCGCGAAGCGGCTTGGGGAGACCCTCGCCTAACCTCTCCCAGAGGGAGAGGGAACGTTGCTTTGGCCCGCGGCCGCGAGAGAACCACGATCCACCGCGGCGGCCCCGCCGCATCCGTACCGACCGCTCGTTCGTAGCGGTCCAAAAACACAACCGACGCAACCACGCGCGAAAGGAGAACATGGCGGCACTTTCCAGCGTTGCAAAACTTCATGCGTTCCGTTGCCAAAGCCGATACGTGACTTCGGCCATGCCCGATTCACCTACAATGGATGAGTCTATCTAGCCCCGATGCCAATGCAAGCAAAACCGAAGAATTTCTCCGAGAGCTTCCGGGAATACGTTCTAGCGCGTAGGCGGGGCGGACTTCTGAATCGCTGAACGGGACCGCAAAAGCGAGTGGCGAACTTGCGGCTGGCACCCTTCAACAGCGTGGCGGCCAAGCGATGCCTCGGTGCGTCCAACCGGGGCATCGCCTGGCCGCCGCGATGAACGAAGTGCCATCGTGCCCGTGGCCAAGCTCTGCCCCAGCCACCGCCCATGTTCGCGTCGCTAGGCCCGCGCCGCCACGTCGCTGGGCGGGCGCTGGCTGCCGCCGTCGCCGTGCGGGACTTCGCTCAGCGGCCCATTCGTCGATTTCCAGCCCTTGCCGGCCAACTCCGGCTCGTAGTCGGGCAAGCCGGCCAAGGCGGCAATCTCGCGCAGGAAACGCAGAGTGAGCGCGCGATGCACCTCGCGATCGCCCTCGCGGCCGTAATACTCCGAGATGTCGATCGGCCGCCCCACCTTCAAACGGGTCTTGGCCGTCATCAGAAAAAAGCCGAAGTCGGTGCCGTCCCAGGGCGACCCCTCGATATAACACGGCACCACCGGCACGCGCGCCCTCAGCGCCACCATGGCCGCGCCCGCCCTGCCCGGCAACATGAACCGCCGGCGGTCGTTCAGCCGCCCCTCCGGAAACATGCCCACCAGCTCGCCCTGCCGGGCATAACGCATGGCCAGCTTGGTGGCCGCCGTGTCGACGCCGCTCCGGCCGGTGGGGACCACTTGCAGCGTCTTCAGGGCCCAGCCGAGCAACGGCAACCGGCAGTATTCGCGGGCCACCATCCAATGCACCTGACGATCGCAGGCCAGGGCGATGAAGGCCGGATCGACCGGGCAGATATGGTTGCAAACGATAATCGCCCCCTGACCGCGCGGCAGAGCGATCTTTCCCTCGACCCGTGCCCGCCAACGCACCCTGGTCATCACCAGGCTGAATAAGTATATAGGGAACTGGGCGCGCGTGACCCCCATGCGGCGGCGGGCCGAGTCCAGCCAAACAACCAAGGCCGCCGCGCCCAGCAGCAACAGGAACAGGGCCAGCCGTCGCGTCGCGAGATCGGAAAACATGGGTCAACTATAGTCGGCAGACGGGAGTCGGGCGAGAGCGATGCGAATGGGTGTGGTGAGCGACACGCACGGCCAGGTGAGGTATACCCTCGATGCCGTGCGGATGCTGGAAAGCCTGAACGTCGATCTGGTGATCCACTGCGGCGACATCGGTTCGCCCGACATCGTGCCTCTCTTCGCGGCCTGGCCCACGCACTTCGTGTTCGGCAACGTCGACGGCGATCGTCACGCTCTGGAAGCGGCCATTCGCTCGGCCGGCAAACAGTGTCACGGCCGTTTTGGCTCGTTGGAGTTGGAGGGTCGGAGAATCGCTTTTTTGCACGGAGACGACACGGCACTCTTGCGGCAGACCACGGCCGGCGGCGAGTGGGACTTGGTCTGTCACGGTCATACGCACATTGCCCGGCGAGAACAACAACGGCGCACGTGGGTGCTGAACCCCGGCGCTCTCTATCGTGCCACGCCGCACTCGTTGGCGTATGTGGAACTGCCCTCGCTGGAAGCGACGATCGTGGCGGTGTAGGCGTCAGGCGTCAGGCGTCAGGCAAACGTCAATTCAAGTATTTCTGAACCCTGAACCCTGAACCCTGAACCCTTTGATGGTGGGCCGGCGCTCGCAAGCTCGCTGGTCCCACCCTACGACTTTACGTCGGAAGCCGGAAGATGCGGTCGACGTTGCCGCGCAGCACCTGGCGGCCGAGCTGCAATGCCCGCCCTTCGCTCCAATCGCGGTCGATGACGAACCGCTCGGCCAGAATCTTCGCCAACACGCGCTTGTACATGGCGAACTTCGGCAGCGCGAATTCCAGCTTGTACATGTCGCTGTAATAGCCGATTTGCTTGGTGGCCGGCACGGCCTCCAGCCGCGCGGCCGCGTCGTGCTCGATGAAGGCCGGCGTGTTCGAATACCACCAGTGCCCGTGGGTCACCACGTTGGGAAAGATCCAACTGAAGCTGGTCAGCTCTTGGTTCGTCACGCTGGCCAGCACCGAAATGGGAAACGTGACCCGCGGAAATGCGTTGAACAACTCGCGATACTGAATCAGCGACACGCGGCTGTCGTACAGATCCTGGCCCTGATACACGCCCGCCGCATAGACCGCCCGATGGACGCCGATCATCAGGTCGAAGGGCAACCGCGTCTGGGCACAGAATTCCGCCAGCGTCCAGAAGACGAAGTTGGCCAATGTCCGCCGATGGGTAGGATCGGCGGCGGGTCCCTGCGAGAGCACCGCCGCCAGCGCGCTTTCGGCCTGCTGGGTTTCGACCTTGGCCGGGGTGAAGTCGGGCGGCAGCGAGATGGCACAGGCCCGCGCTCCGTGGGCCTGGAAGTGCTCGAACAATTGCCCGATCGCTTGCCGCAGCGTGCCGGCGCTGCGCACCGATTGGCCGCTGGCCCGCTGCAGCCGCTCTTGCACCTCGCGCTTGGCGAAGTGGAATACCAGGTCGTCGGTCCGCAGGCAGGGCACGTAGAGCGTGGTGTCGAAGCCGGTCAGCGGGTCGTCGAAGTCGTTCGTCAGAAACACGGCCTCCAGGCGGCTGCGGTAAAGCACCTGCTCGGCCCAGTCGGGCTGCGACATGCGGGCTTCGGCGGCGTCGTAGACCGATTCCCAGTTGTCGGACGTGAGCCGTTCGGCATGCACCTGAAACAGCTTCTGCACCATCTCCATGAGCCAACTGTATTGGATGGTGTTCTCCAGCGGCGCCAGCGCTTCGACCAGCCGCCGCACCTTTTCCTTCGGTTCGATGCCGGGTTGTTCGATCGCCTCTTTCGGCAAGCCGGCCGAATGGGCCAGCTCGGTGTAATAATGGTAGCCCAGCACGTCGGCCAGCGTCTGTGCGGCCGGGGCGTGCGGGTTAATGTGCGTGTGCGGATCGACGAGCGCCAACGCATCGAGCTCGTTGAACAATCGCTGACGAAGGGCGTGGGACATGGGCGGGAGGGTTCAGGGTTCAGGGTTCGGGGTTCAGGTCAGTCCCCGTTTACTGTCTACCGTCTACTGTCTACCGTCTACCCTCCCGTCGTCTACCTCCCCTCGCCGTCTACCCGCTTCGCCGTGGGACGCCGCGACCAGATACAGCCGACGACGTGCGAATCGACGGCGGAGAGGAAGAGCGTGATAAAATAGGTCGGCGAATCGGCGCCGACGAAGTTGATGGCGTCGCCGGTGGCCGCAAACGTGTCGACCGTCTCCGCCAGGCCGTGGTAGTCGTCCAATCGGCCGCGTTGCCGCAGGATGCTGCGGCGCCGGGCATAGACCTCGAAAAAATGGATGGCCGGCAGGCTGGCGCGGCGGTCGACGTGGAACGACCAATCGTTGTCCGCCGCCAGCAGCCGGCGGGCTTCGCTGGCCACCGGCCGCAAGGCATGGCCGCGAGGCACTTGTGCCAACAAGGTCAACAGTTCGTCTTTTTCGGTATTCGCCATCATCGCTTTCCCCTCGATTCCGCGACCGGCCCTCTGCCCGGCGGGTCGCACCTGCTATTATCGCCTGGAAGGCCACGCGGGGCAATTTCAGTCCGTGTTTGACCCCCCTTTTTTCCATGTCCGTACACGAAGCCCTTCACGCCTTCCTGCGGCGGCACGAAATCGAGTACCGCACGGTCCAGCACGGACCGACGCTCACGTCGGCCGATTCGGCCAAGGCGCGTGGCGAAGAGTTGAAGGTGGGCGGCAAAGCGCTGGTGGTGAAAACAGGTGGCGATTTCCGGCTGTTCGTGCTCAGTGCCGCCTGCGCACTCGATTCGGCGGCGCTCAAGCGGCATTTCGGCGTGAAGAAGACCCGCTTTGCCGATGCTGCCGAACTCGACCGCCTGACGGGACTTGTGCCCGGCTCCGTGCCGCCGTTTGGCCGACCGATTCTGCCTCTCGACCTGTTTGTCGATCCGTCCGTCCTGGCCAACGAGCAGATCGCCTTCAACTCCGGACTGCTGACCGAATCGATCATCATGTCGGTGAGCGATTATGTGCGGGTGGCACAGCCTACCGTGCTGGCGTTTGGCAGGACGGCAGGCGAGTAGGCAAAACAATCAGCGAAGATCATCGCGATCTAAAACACTTGCCAATTCGCAATTCGCAATTCGCAATTCCTCCTGAACCCTGAACGCTGAATCCCGGCTAGTCTTCCCCATGAAACCGATCATACACCGCCCGCAGCCCGACCGGCTCGATCCGCACTTCGGTCAGCGGCAACGTGGCCAACCATCCCAACAGCGGCGACAGCTCGCCGGGCGTCTCGATGGTCACGTCGCCGTTACCGGTAGAAACGCGCAGTCCGCCGGCCAAGGCGTCGGGCACCGGCGGCAGCGCCGCCGTGAGCCGCGCGTGAATGCGATGCTGCCGCCGTAGCTCGGCCAGCGCCTGGATGTGAACCAGCCGCCCAGCCCGCATGATGCCGACGCGGTCGCACGACTGTTCCACCTCGTCGAGCACGTGCGACGAGAAGATCACCGAACGCCCGGCCTGCCGCGCCTCGCGGACCAGCGCCAACACCACTCCCCGCACGTTCGGATCGAGATTCGACGTCGGCTCGTCGAGGATCACCAGCGGCGCGTCGATGGCCATGACCGCCGCCAAAGCGAGCTTCTGTCGCATGCCCGTCGACATCTTCGACACGGGCCGCGCGGTTTCCAGGCCGAGCCGCCGGGCAAGCTCGCGCTCGCGGCGCAAGTCGGCCCCGCGACGCAGCCGGCTGAAAAACCGCAGGACGTCGTCGCCCCGCAGGTTGCCGAACAACCGCACGTCGCCGGGCAAATAGGCCACGCGGCGATGCACTTCCACGCTCTGACCGTGGCAATCGAGTCCGTCGATTCGAGCGCTGCCCGAAGTCGGACGCAAAAAACCCATCAACAGCCGCAACAGCGTGGTTTTGCCCGAACCGTTCGGTCCCAGCAGGCCAAACACTTCTCCCCGCGCGATCCGCAAATCGCAGCCGTCCAGCGCGGTGACGCCGGGATAACGCTTGCTCAACAGGCGGGTTTCGACGAGGTCACTCATCGAGCGGCTCCCTTGGAGGAATCGCGTCGGGCGGCCAACCCACATTCAACGGCACCGCCGCTTGATAGAGCCGGTAGTAGCCGAAATCGCCGATCAACCGAAACGTGCCGACCTGCTCCGGCGTGAGGCGACAGTCGGCGGCCAGCCGGCGCCAGGGCGGAGGTTCGGGCAGAATGGCAAACAGCTTCACGCCGTCCTTGGTGGGAACCCCGTGCAAGTAGTTCTCAAAAAGCGGGAACTGGGAGCGGGCGAAATAATAAAAGAGATTCAGATGGTCCGCTTCCGTATAGCAGACACGGTAGGCCGAGCGCACCACGCCGATGTCGCTCAAGTATTGCACCACCGCAGACGGTCGATAATTGGCGGCGTAGTAGCAATAGTATCCATTATTGTCATCGGCGCCGACCTGTGTGCGGTGGGCTTCAAGCCGTTGCGGATAGGTCCAAAGCTGAGGCCAGAGGACCAGCGATACCGCAAGCAGGGCCACGGCAGTCGCGGCTTCCGCCGATCGACGACCGGCCCAACGCCGGTGGACGGCCTCGCTCAGCTCCGTCAGCAACCAGCCTTCGGCCAGGGCCATCAAGGGCAACAGCGGACAATAATTCCTCTCGAACGGACTGATTCGCAACAGCCCCGTGATGAGAAACGCGCCGACGGCGACGGCGAGGGCCAAGGCGGGCACCGCCCCGTGCCGCGGAAGACCGTCTCGCCGTGGCAGCAGCCAGGCAACCAGCCCGGCCAAGAACAGCGGCGCAAGCCAAACCAGGTCGTGCGTGGCCGGTCGAAGGAAGTTTCCTGCGATCACCGGCAGGTACGACCAAGACGAGGGCGACGACGACTCGGCGGTCTTCCGCACCTGACTGAGAATCGGCAGGTAGCAGGCCAGCGCCAAGAGACCGGCCAACAGCCAGCTCACTGCCTCGCCGGCAAGTTCGCGCCCGCCTGCCCCGCGCATGCGGGCGGCAACGACGGCCACGGTCGCCAAGGGGGCAAAGAAGAGCGCGTTCGTGGGCAGCACATAGAGCAGGCTTCCGCCGACCAAGGCCACCGCGGCCCACCTCCGCCAGCCGGTCACTGCACCGTTGGCCAGGGCCAGCGAGGCCAGCCAAGCGGCGAGAAACATCGAAAGACTGTAGCCTCTCACCTGGATCGTAAAGATGAGAAACATCTGGTTCAGGCCGAGCAGCGCCGTCGAGAGCACGGCGCAGGTGATGCCGCGTAACCGCTTGGCCAGGAGAAAAACCGTCGCCAACGTGCCGATCGTGGAAATGAGCGAAGGCAGGCGGAGCACGAAATTGCTCTCCGACACGCAAAAAAATGGCCACAGCAGCAGCGAGTAGAGCACGTGGTTGTTGGGCAGTGAATAGTCGGTCACGATGAAGGCGGGCCCGCGGCGGACGAAATAGTCGACCGTGTAGATTTCGTCGTGCCACAGATCAAGGTTCAGCCGGCTGGCGCAATGGATCAAAGGCACGGCGGCCGCTAGGACGAACCAATGCCAGGTTTGCAAGCCGGGGGGTGCGGGCGTAGGGCGATCGAATCGGGGCATGTCGACTATGTTAAATGATCGCGGTCAGAAATGAGACATTTGGCCGACAACTGATGGTGGCTGGGGCAGAGGCTGGCCAGGTTGCGGCTGGGAGTGTCCCAAAGCGCCGCGGCCAGCCGATGCCCCGGTAGCGCCGCCCACCGGGGCATCGCTGGCCGGCAGCGCCTGTTCATGATTCCCAAGTCGCACTCGGCCAGCTTTTGCCCCAGCCACCGAAGATGTTTCATTGCCGCCCGCGTTCAGTATATCGCGGTCGGCCCCGAATATCGTCGCTACTACTCGCTTCGCGGCCAAGAAAAGGCAATAATACCGTAGTGCTGCATCAATCGACGACGGACAAAGCACGAGCGGCACGGGCATCCCGCCCCGCGCCTACCTGCCCCACGAAGTCCCCCCCGAGCTCGCCGCGACTTCCGGTTGCAACTATGATCTCGAAGATGGCGGAAACCACCAGACCAACCGCGCCCGACCTGCTCGACGATGTCGTGCCCGTGGCTCCCCAGACGCCGGTCGAACACGCTCGCCCCGCGGCGCAATGGCGACCGGAGGACGGGCCCGTGCGGCAAGGCCGCGCATCCGAAGGCTCATCGGCCAACTACGCCGGCAAACTGCTGCGGCTGGCGGCGTTCGCCGCCATGGTCGCGGGCATCTATTACGCCTGGCCCTGGATTGTGCCTTGGATCTCGTTGGTGGGCCGCAAGCCGGTCGCCAAGCCGCCGCAACGCGTCGTGCCGGTCGTCACCGCCGCCGCCCGCCAAGGAGACATGCCGCTCTATCTCAACGGCCTCGGCACCGTCACGGCGTTCAATACGGTCACCGTCCGCAGCCGCGTGGAAGGCCAGTTGGTCAAGGTGCTGTTTACCGAAGGCCAGTTCGTCAACAAAGACGACGTGTTGGCCGAGATCGACCCGCGGCCCTATCAGGTGCAGCTTGCCCAGGCCGAAGGGCAGCTTGCCCGCGATCAAGCGACGCTCAAGGTCAACAAGCTCAGCCTGGCCCGCTATAACGACTTGCTGCCCACGCGGGCCATCACGCCGCAGCAGATCGACGAACAGGTGGCCCTGGTCGAGCAGATGGAAGGCGCCATTCGCACCGACCGGGCCGCCATCGACAATGCCAAGCTGCAACTCGCGTATTGCCACATTAACGCTCCCATCACCGGACGCATCGGTCTGCGTTTGGTCGATCCGGGCAACATGGTCCGCGCCAACGAGATGGGAGGCATCGCCGTCATCACGCAGCTTCAGCCGATCGCGCTGGTGTTTACCATTCCGCAAGACAGCATTTCTCTGGTGCAGCGGAAGGCGAACAGCGGCGAGACGCTCGTGGTCGAAGCCTACGACCGCGATTTCAAGAATGAGCTGGCGACGGGCAAGTTGCTGGCGATCGACAATCAAGTCGATTCGACCACCGGCACCGTGCGGCTCAAGGCCATCTTCGAGAACGAAGACAATCTGCTCTTTCCGAACCAGTTCGTGAACGCCCGCTTGCTGATCGACAACCGTCGGGACGCGGTGATCGTGGCTTCCGCGGCGGTGCAGCGGGGTCCTGATTTCGACTTCGTCTACCTGGTGAAGAAGGGCAAGAAGGACGAGGACACGGTCGATCTGCGTCAGGTGCAAGTCGGGCCGACGGAAGGCGAACAGACGGTGATCGAGAGCGGCCTCGTGCCCGGCGACCGCGTCGTGACCGACGGCGTCGAAAAGCTGCAGCGCGGCGCCAAGATCAGCGAGCGGGGCAAAAAGGTAGCCGGTAGACAGTAGACGGCAGAGGGGGAGGCTGGAGAAAGAACCAATGTCGCACCGCAAGCCGATCAGGCATCAGGCGTCAAGCAATTGCCAATTTGCAATTTGCAATTTGCAATTCGCAATCTTCGCTCCCCGTCTGCCGTCTACCGTCTACCGTCTACTTTTCTCCGGCCGTCTACCCACCTCCGGTCGATCCCCATGAGTCCCTCCCGGCCTTTCATCCTCCGCCCGGTGGCCACCGTGCTGTTGATGGTCGCCATCGTGCTGGTCGGGGCGGTGGCCTATAAGCAGTTGCCGGTGTCGGCCTTGCCGCAGGTCGATTACCCGACCATCCAGGTCGTGACGTTCTATCCCGGCGCCAGCCCCGAGGTGATGACTTCGTCGGTCACGGCGCCCTTGGAGCGGCAGTTTGGCCAGGTGCCCGGCTTGACGCAAATGACGTCGAGCAGCTCGGAAGGTTGCTCGGTCGTGACGCTGCGGTTCACGCTCGAGCTTGATATCGACGTCGCGGAGCAGCAGGTGCAAGCGGCCATCAACGCCGCCAGCACCTTTCTGCCCCGCGACCTGCCCAACCCGCCGATCTATACCAAGACGAACCCGGCCGACGCCCCCATCCTCACTCTGGCACTCTCTTCGGAAACCTTGCCGCTGGCCAAAGTCGAAGACCTGGCAGACACTCGGCTGGCACAGAAAATCTCGCAGCTTTCGGGCGTCGGCATGGTGAGCATCAGCGGCGGCCAGAAACCGGCCATCCGCATTCAGGCCAACCCCACCGCGCTCTCGTCGCTGGGCATGGGCATGGAAGACCTGCGGCTGGCGCTCATCCAGGCCAGCGTCAATCAGGCCAAGGGCAGCTTCGATGGCCGCCGGCAGGCATTCACCATCGGGGCCAACGACCAGGTGCTCACCAGCAGCCAATATCGCAAGCTCATCATTGCCTATCGCAACGCGGCGCCCGTGCAGTTGGCCGACGTGGCCGATGTGATCGACGGCGCCGAGAACGTGCGGCAAGCGGCCTGGATGAACGACACGCCCGCCGTGATTCTCAACATCCAACGCCAGCCGGGGGCGAACATCATCGAGGTGGTCGACCGCATCCACGAGCTACTCCCGCAGTTGACCGCCTCGCTCCCGTCCTCGATCAAAGTGAAGGTGCTCACCGACCGCACGGTGACGATTCGGGCCAGCGTCGAAGACGTGCAGTTCGAGCTGATGCTGACCATCGGCCTGGTGGTGCTGGTCATTTTTCTCTTCCTCCGCAATCTGCCGGCCACGATCATCCCCAGCGTCGCGGTGCCGCTGTCGCTGATCGGCACGTTCGGCGTGATGTACCTGCTCGACTACAGCTTGAACAACCTCACGCTGATGGCCCTCACCATCTCGACCGGCTTCGTGGTCGACGACGCCATCGTGATGATCGAGAACATCTCGCGCTACGTCGAAGAAGGCGAGGCGCCGCTGGCCGCCGCGTTGAAAGGTTCCGAAGAAATCGGCTTCACCATCGTCTCGCTCAGCGTCTCGTTGATCGCCGTGCTGATCCCGCTGTTGTTCATGGGAGACATCGTCGGGCGGCTGTTTCGCGAGTTCGCCGTAACGCTGAGCGTCACCATTTTGCTCTCCGCGGTCGTCTCGCTCACGCTCACGCCGATGATGTGCGCCAAGATGCTGCGGCACCGGCCGGTCGCGCAGCACGGCTGGTTTTATCGGCTATCAGAATACGGCTTCGAGACCGTTATCCGTTGGTACGGCAAGACGCTGAATGTCGTGCTCCGGCATCAGCCCACGACGCTGCTGGTGGCCGTGGCCACGCTGGTCGGCACCGTTTATCTCTACGTCGTCGTGCCGAAGGGCTTTTTCCCGGTGCAAGATACGGGCGTAATCCTGGCCATCTCCGA
Source organism: Pirellulales bacterium (assembly GCA_035533075.1). Lineage (NCBI taxonomy): Bacteria > Pseudomonadati > Planctomycetota > Planctomycetia > Pirellulales > Pirellulales bacterium. The sequence goes on from DATLUO010000064.1 coordinate 14,660, forward strand.
GGCCCCGCAGAGCGCCTCGTTCGAAGCGATGCGAGAGCGGCAGCAGGAGCTGAACCGGGCCATCCTGGAAGACCCGGCCGTCGAAAGCCTGTCGAGTTTCATCGGCATCGACGGCACGAACACCACGCTCAACAGCGGCCGCATCCAGATCAATCTCAAGCCGCTGGAAGAACGCCACGCCACCGCCAGTGAAATCATCCGCCGTTTGCAGCCGCGGCTGGCGAAAGTGTCGGGCATCACGCTCTTCATGCAGCCCGTGCAGGATTTGACGGTCGAAACCCGCGTCAGCCGCACGCAGTATCAATACAGCCTGGAAGATCCCGATGCCAAGGAATTGAGCGAATGGGCGCCGCGGTTCGTCGACAAACTGCAAGCGCTGGGCGAGCTGCGCGACGTGGCCAGCGACCAGCAGACCGAGGGCCTGCAGGCCAAGGTGGTGATCGACCGCGACACGGCCTCGCGGCTGGGCATCACGCCGCAGATGATCGACGACGCCCTCTACGACGCATTCGGGCAGCGGCAGATATCGATCATGTTCACGCAGCTTAACCAGTATCGCGTGGTGCTGGAGGTGAAGCCCGACTTCAAGAACAGCCCGCGCGACCTGGAAGAGATTTACCTGCGGTCGGCCCACGGCACGAAGACGCCGCTGGGAGCATTGAGCCGCATGCAATACGCCAACGCTCCGCTGGCGGTGAACCACCAGGGGCAGTTTCCGGTGGTGACGGTCTCGTTCAACCTGGCGCCGGGCGTGTCGCTGGGCGAGGCGGTCGAGGCCATCAAACAGGCCAAGGAAGAAATCGGCATGCCGCGGAGCATCGTGGCCGGCTTTCAAGGCACGGCCGAAGCGTTTCAGGCGTCGCTCAAAAACGAGCCGCTCTTGATCCTGGCGGCCTTGATTACGGTCTACATCGTGCTGGGCGTGCTCTACGAAAGTTACATCCATCCGATCACGATTCTTTCGACATTGCCGTCGGCGGGCGTCGGGGCGTTGGTGGCGTTACTCTTGTGCCGCACCGACCTGAGCGTGATCGCCCTGATCGGCATCATTCTTTTGATCGGCATCGTGAAGAAAAACGCGATCATGATGATCGACTTCGCTTTGGAGGCGGAACGCACGCAAGGCATGACGCCGCGCGAAGCGATTTATGAGGCGTGCCTGTTGCGGTTTCGCCCGATCATGATGACCACCATGGCCGCGCTCTTGGGCGGCGTGCCTTTGGCGCTGGGCACGGGGGTCGGCAGCGAACTGCGGCGTCCGCTGGGCATTACGATCATCGGCGGCCTGATCTTCAGCCAGATCCTGACGCTCTATACGACGCCGGTGATCTACCTGGCTTTCGACCGTCTTGGCCGCAGGTTTCGCCGGACTCGCTGAACGATGGAGCTCGTCCCTGCGAACAACCCGTTCAGCACGCGGCGCACGCGGCCGGGGGCGATCGCGTTTCGCTTCGAAGATGGCGAGGAAGCCGGCACGGTCGTTGAGCGGCTGAGGTCGAACGAGTGGTGGGGCCAGATCGTGGGTCCTCACGGCAGCGGCAAATCGACGTTGCTTGCCACGCTGCTGCCGGCGCTCGAAGCAGCCGGCCGTCGCGTGCAACTCATCGCGCTGCACGAAGGCGAGCGCCGTTTGCCTCTGGTCAAAGACGCTTGGCGGGGACTCTCCGCGTCAACGCAAATCATCGTCGATGGCTACGAACAGCTTGGTCCGTTTGCCCGTTGGTCGCTGACCCGCCGCTGCCGCAGGTGCGGCTGTGGCCTGCTGGTGACGACGCATCGCGATCTTGGCCTGCCGACGATCTGGACGATGAATCCGCGTCTCGAATTAGCCAAGGATCTGGTCCGCGATCTTCTTCCGCCGGGCGACGAGACGATCGCGGATCGCGACATCGAATCGGCCTGGCACGCTCGCCACGGCAATCTGCGCGAGGCGTTGTTCGACCTCTACGACTTATTCGAGCAGCGCCAGCCAGAAGGGCGGGAGGCGTAAGCCGCGCCGGTGTTTTCTCATTGCAACGGCCCCAATCATGACCTAGTGTTGCCTAGGTCGGGGCTGCCGGTGCGGCCAGGTAGCAGAACTCGTGAGAGTTCTGGCTTGGTTCGCGATGGTGACTGACTTCTCATGCTCATCCGCTACCTCGACAGAACCGGCACAACCGGCATAATCGCGAGTCTTTACCAAATTACCAAGAAACATCGAAAATCATTGACAAATCCGCGGGGCCGCGGTCTGATGAGAAAAAGCGACCGAGTTTCCTCAAGTTTCGGGTGTCTCATGAATTCGAAAACGTTCCGCATCCTCTTGACCGGCGCCGTGGCGGCGGCCGCCCTTCTGGCCGTTCCGGCGGAAAGCCACGCCATTTTCGAATGGCTGACCGGCTGCTGTGGCGGCAAGAAGACGCCGACCTATGGCGCCGCGCCCGTGTACGCCGCGGCGGCGCCGGCCGATCCGTGCTGCGCCCCGCCGCAGGTGCAAACGGTGAACTACGTGCCGCAGACCTGCTACCGCACCCAATACGTCAGCGTGCCGGTGACGACCTACCGGCCCGCGACCGGCCGCGACCCGTGTACCGGCTGCCCCGTGACCTGCATGCGGCCCATGACCACCATCGTGCAGCAAGCGCGGCTGGTGCCCTACACCACCTACCGCATGGTGCTTTCCAGTCCCTGCGGCGGAGCAACGGCTCCCGCGACGGCCGCCAGTTATGCACCAGCGTACAACGTCGGCTCCGGCTATGCTCCGCCCGCCGCTGCGTGCTGTGGCGGCAGTTCGGCCGCGCCCATGACGTATGCACCCGCGGCCGCCTCGCCCTACTACGGCAGCGCCTCGCCGAGCGGTGCGATTGATTCCAGCACCATCATCCGCTCCAGCAACGGCGCCGCCTCCACCGCGCCGTCCGGCGATTCCGGCAACCCCACCTTCAAGCAGCCGGCCTCGGGGCTGAACTCGCAGAAACCGATTCCATCCCCGGAGAAGGATCCGGCCGACAACGGGTCTGATTCAGACGCGGACTCCGGCAAGGGCGCCGTGCTTTCGCCGCGGCTGTTTCAGCCGAACGATCGCACGACCTCGTACCCGATTCTTCGCGTCAACAGGTACCGGCCGATTTCCTACCGCGAACCCTTACTGCAAGCTCCGGCCGGGCCGCAACGTCCGCTCGGCGCCGACGGCTGGCGTCCCACGACGCGGTAGCACGCTTGGAAACACCCCGTACTAGGTTTGTCGAAGCCTGGTGACCCACAGCGCCCGCTTTGTCGCGTCCAACGCGGCGAAGCGGGTTTTTTTCGCGCGCTGAAGCTTCGTGATGCCTCTGTAGGGAACGGACTCCGTGCCGTTCCGCGCGCACCGAACGATCGTCAATCGGCATTCGGCGGAACGGCACGGAGTCCGTTCCCTACAGAGTGTTCTGCGCGACCGTCGGCAGCGAGCGGTGAAAGTGAACGTGACGCCATTGGCCGTCGCGCCGCTGCCAAACGCGGGTCTCTTCGGTGGCGATCGTCACCGGCCCGCCCGCGGCCGCCTTTTGCACCAGCCGCACATAGCTCACCACCGCGGCCTCCGTTCCCAGCCAGCGCACGTGCGGCGAAGCCATCGTCACGCGCCGTGCCTCGGTGCCCGGCCCAAGATCGAAGTAGAACCGATGGAACGGCATCCCTTCGATCAACTGACCGCGTCCTTCGGGCTCGAAAGCGGTGAGCGACGGGTCGCACAATTCTTCGTAAGTCTGCCAGTCGGCCCCCAGAATGCTCTCCAGCAGCCGCTGATTGAGCGCCAGAATCTCGTCGTTTTGTTGATCCATCGCATCCCTTGCCGATCGCATTGCCCGCTTTTTGACGTTCGAGCTTGTCCCACCCTACGTCTGTTCTAAAATAGCGGGCATGGGACAACAATACATTTATCAGATTTCCGGGCTGACCAAGAAATATGGGCAGCGCGAAGTGCTCAAAGAGGTCTGGCTGGCGTTCTATCCGGGGGCCAAAATCGGCGTGCTGGGCCGCAACGGTTCGGGCAAGAGCACGCTGCTGCGAATCATGGCCGGCGCCGACAAGGATTTCGACGGCGAGGCCCGCCTGGCCGACGGCTTCTCCGTCGGTTACGTGCCACAGGAGCCGAGGCTCACGCCCGACAAAGACGTGCGAGGCAACCTCGAAGAAGCCGTGGCCGGCACGCGGGCCTTGCTGAAGCGGTTCGACGAGATCAATGCCCGCTTCGCCGAGCCGCTCGACGACGCTCAGATGGAAAAACTGCTGGCCGAACAGGCCAAGGTGCAAGACCAGATCGACGCCGTCAACGCCTGGGAACTCGACCGGCAGATGGAAATCGCCATGGACGCCATGCAGTTGCCGCCCGCCGACGCCGACGTCGGCAAGCTGTCGGGCGGAGAGCGCCGCCGCGTGGCGTTGTGCAAGATGCTGTTGGAAAAGCCCGACCTGCTGTTGCTCGACGAACCGACCAACCATCTCGACGCCGAGAGCGTCGCCTGGCTGGAGCGGCACCTGCACGAGTATTCGGGCACCGTCGTGGCGGTGACGCACGACCGCTATTTTCTCGACAATGTGGCCGGTTGGATCTTGGAAATCGACCGCGGCCGCGGCATTCCCTGGGAGGGCAATTATTCGTCCTGGCTGGAGCAGAAGAAGGAGCGCCTGGTCCGCGAAGAAAAGGCCGCCAGTGCCCGGCAAAAGACGCTCGAGCGCGAGCTGGAATGGATTCGCATGGCGCCGCGGGCCCGGCAGGCGAAAAACAAGGCCCGCATCAAAGCCTACGAAACGATGTCGGCCGAGCGGTTCGAAGACCGGCAAGAAGAGTTCGAAATCCAGATTCCGCCCGGCAAGCACCTGGGCGACCTGGTGATCGAGGCCAGCCATCTAGGCAAGGGCTACGGCGACCGCCTGCTGATCGACGATTTGACGTTCCGCCTGCCGCCGGGCGGCATCGTGGGCATCATCGGCCCCAACGGCGCGGGCAAGACGACGCTGTTTCGCATGCTGGTGGGGCAGGAGCGGCCCGATGCCGGCGAGCTGCGCGTCGGCCCGACCGTCGAACTGGGCTACGTCGACCAGAACCGCGATGCGCTCGACGCCGAGAAGACCGTTTTTGAGGAGATTTCGGGCGGATACGACAATCTCGATATGGGCGGGCGGCGCATCCCGTCGCGGGCCTACGTGGCGCGGTTCAACTTTCAGGGGAGCGATCAGCAGAAACGGGTCGGCACGCTGTCGGGCGGCGAGCGGAACCGCGTTCACCTGGCGAAGCTGCTGCGCCGAGGCTCGAACGTCATGCTGTTGGACGAGCCGACGAACGATCTCGACGTCGATACGCTGCGGGCCTTGGAAGAAGCCATCGTCAACTTCGCCGGCTGCGTGGTGGTGATCTCGCACGATCGCTGGTTCTTGGACCGCCTGGCCACGCATATTCTGGCGTTCGAAGGCGACGGCTACGTCCACTGGTGTGAAGGGAACTTTCAGACCTACGAGGAGCAGCGTCGCGAGCGACTGGGCCTCGCCGCGGACGAGCCGCACCGTTTCCGATACAAGAAGCTGCAGCATTAGGGCGGTCCTGCCATGATTCCCACACTCTTTTCCGTCAGTTACGCCGGCTATTGGGGGCAGCATCGGCTGTCGTTGGCCGATTTCTTCCGCAAGGCGGCGGCGCTCGGCTACGAGGCCGTGGAAGTGAGCGGCAAGCGGCCGCACCTTTCGCCGCTCGACCACAACGACGAAACGCTGGCCGAGCTGCGCTCCGCGGCGGAAGCGGCCGGCGTCGAGATCATCACGGTGGCCGGCTACACCGACTTCACCGGGGGACGCGCGACGCCCGAAGTCCCCTTCGTCGAATTGCAATTGGCTTACGTCGATCGGCTATCGCGGATGGCGCGGTCGCTGGGCGCGAAGATCGTGCGGGTGTTCAGTGGCTACTCGCCGGAGGCGGCAAACTACCAGTCCGACTGGGACAAGTGCGTGAAAGCTCTTTCGGAAGCGGCCTCGCTGGCGCAGGCGCAGGGCATCACCTTGGGCTTGCAGAACCATCACGACGTCGGGCTGTCGGTGGATGGCTTCGAGATGCTGCTCGACGACGTGGGCCATCCGAATCTGAAGGCCATGTTCGACCCCTGGTCGGTGGCCTTGGTGGGCGAAGACCTCTACCAAGCGGCGCGGCGGATGGCGCCGCGAATATGCCAAACGACGCTGGCCGATTACGTGCGCATCGACCGCTATGCCTACGAGCCGTCGTTGGTGAATTACCGGCGGCTCGACCCGCCGACGGTGCGCGCGGTGCCGCTGGGCGAGGGATTCGTCGATCTCGACGCCTTTTTCGCCGGCCTCAAAGAAGGCGGCTTTGATGGCTGCGTCGCCTACGAGATGTGTTCGCCGTTGCGCGGAGGCGGCAGCGAGGCGAATCTCGATGCGGCCGCCGCGCGGAGCCTGGCCAAAATCCGGCAACTCATCGCACCTCCAATTGAGATGTCTGGCCGAAGGGATCGTCGCTCGTGACGCCGCCCGGCAACGCCTGGACCGCGGCCATGAACTCCGGCCACGCGTTGGCGGCTGAGTTGCCCGTAAGCCGCTGATATAGTTCGGCCAAGGTTCTGGAATCACCGAGCGATACCATCGCCTGGGCGGTCGCACCGAGCGTCTGGCCGAGACTCATCAGCCAAGACAAAAACGCTATTCCGCAACCGATGCTGTCGGGATCTTGGTCGGTCGCTTCCGTCTGGTCGACGTAGTCCGGCATCCCGTCCTGCGCCCAAGTGGGGGCCGTCGCGAAGTCGGGCAAGGCATTATTCCCGATCACCGCGGCGCACCAACGCGACAGGGCCTCGCCCGTGCTCACGCCGCACAGGTTCCCGCCCATCGAGCATTCGCTCAACTCCGCCTCGAGCAGTGCCCCGACACGGGCAGAGTTGCCGAAAGAGGCGCAGACCTCGATGGCCGCCCCGGTCACATAGTCGCAGCCGCCGTGGTCGGCCCCGCCGGTGGCCCTGGCTCCTCCTGCCGCAAGCGGCTGCTGACCACGACACCGTGGTCACGGCATCCTTTCGCCATTTCGATCTGCAAGACGCTGACTTTGCCGATGAGGTGGCCTGGCCGCGTCGCGCGGAGATCACGAGCCCGACGTGCCGCTGGTCTCGTCATCATAGCGGCCAAGCGGGGCGCTGGCAAAAGAATTCTTTGTCGATTCCGGACGCCAGCCCGTCTTGCGGCCGTAGGAAGTTTTCTCGCCAACCCCCCATTCGCTCCAGCATCGCCAACCCAACTCGCCGCAGAACGTTGGCGGCGGCACGAGTGAATAAACTCCTGCGTCGGAAAAAAGGACAAAAAAATTCGGCGGCCCGCGCAGTATCTACTCTAGTGAGCCTGATCTTTGTCCGCAGTCGTCCAGCACGGAGCAGTGCGATGCCGAACGTCAAACTATCCCAGAGCAGTCAAGCCTTTGTTCCAGGCATTCACCCGCAGCCAGGTGGATGCGCGCACGGCGAGGGACGCTCTTTCGGAATCCAACCGATCGGCGTTATCTCCGAAGATGCCTTAGCAGCAGCGCAGCAGTCGCCCACAGTCGCCACCATCCGGCGTCGACAGTTCATCCAGGTCTCGCCCGCTGAAATCGTGGTGACGGGCATTGCCCGCGCAACACCGGACTCCGTCACGCTCCACGTAGAGGGAACGATCGGCGCCGCCCCCCACAACTTCGACGTGACGTTTGCGCTCGACATGCCAAACGAGCGGCTTGTCGTCACGCTCAACCAGGCGCGGCCGGCTGCTTGCCGCGGGTCGTGGACCTGCCGGACGGCGAACCACCCACACCAACTCGTGCGCGTCGATCGCGAAGACGATCAGCCGATCCACCGCGAACTGGAAGACCGCTTGCTGGCGGTAATTGTCGAGCGACTGGCAGGTTGCGATGCGGTGTTGATTTCGGATTATCGCAAAGGCGTATGCACGCCGCGGTTGTTGAAACGGCTCATTTCGGCGGCCGCGCGGCGGCGGATTCCTACGCTTGTCGATCCCGCTCGCGACGTCGATTACGGGCGTTACCACGGGGCAACCTTGCTCAAGCCGAATCGTTTGGAGGCGCAAATCGCCAGCGGGGCAACAATCTGCTCGCCCAGCGATGCCCTGGCCGCCGGCCGACTGCTCTGTGAGCGGTCCCGCGTCGAAACCGTGCTGGTTCGCGGCCGGCTGGTTTTTGTCCAGATCGGCGCCGCGGAGCACAGTCATCCGCCGCTCGATAACGTCGTCGACCTGCGCGGCAAGACCGACCACCGGCAGTTGATCCGGCTGGTCTACCACTCGTCGGGTGTGTTGACCGGCGTTTCTTACCCCATGCACCTGGCCGCGGCTGTGCCTTGTAGACCGCTTGCTCCGCAAGCGGAACCCGCCTCGCCCAATCGACAAGCGTTCCATGAAGGGAGAGATCCGACGCAGATTCCGCGCCGTTCCGCTCACGGAGTGAGCGGGCTACGCCTGCGCCCCTGCGTGGTGATCAACGGCGGCCGAGAACCGCCGCACTGGGAACAGTACCCCGGCCACCAGTTCCTGCACACCATCGGGCGCGCTCGATTGTTGCGCCACCGGCGGCTGCTGGAAGTCGCGCGTCGTGCCGCTCGGCGACGGCGATCACAAAGACCACGATCTCTGCCGTCAACCCATTGGCGGCTATCCGCGCTGCATGTGGCTGATTTCGCCCGGTGAGGTTATCCACGCCATCGAACGCTGGCTGACGTGCGAGTGAAGATCCCCTGAATGCGACCCTTATTTCCAATTGCCTCCGATGTCGACCATGTATATCGCTTGCAATAACACGATGCCCCGCGGCTATTTCCTGGGCGACGTCCTGACCGTGATCAAGACCGCCTGGATGCTCGTCGAGAATGAGCCGCACGAGCACATCGTGTTGTCGCTGCACGATCGCGAGCCGCTCAATTTTCTCTGGGACAAGTTCATCGCCGAGAATCGGGTCACCGTCATTCGGGACCGCTGGGAGCAGGGAAACCGCGACGCGCAGTACGCGGCGTTTGGCGATCGATTGACCAGTCATCCAGCGATCGCTCGATTTTCTTCGCGAGCTGCCGCTGGCCGGCCTGCAATTCCACGTCGATTCGCACGGCGACCTGGCGATCAACCCCGATCTTCGCCGGCGCGTCGAGGCAATCGCGCCCGATGTTTGGCAATTCGCCGGCCACGTTCCTCAAGGCCGGATGTGCGACCGGCATGCGCAGCTCATGGCGGTCGGGGCCGACGGCACACTCTACGAGTGCGTCACGAAGGCCTACCGCAACCTCGACCCGATTTGCAAGGTACACGGGGCGGTCCTCTTGGCCGACCTGCCGCGGCGCGTCGACTATTGCGATGTGCCCTGCTTTGCCATCTGCGATCACGTCAAGCATGTGCCGGAGGCCGCAACCCATCCGCCGGAGGCTGTATGCGACGCGCATTGATTACGGGCTACACCGGCCAGGACGGCTCGTATTTGGCCGAGTTGCTCCTCGACAAAGGCTACGAAGTTTTTGGCCTGGTCCGCCGCCGCGCCACGCCGGGCGACCAGAACGTGGCCCAGTTGGCCGGCCAAGTCACCGTGCTCGACGGCGACATGACCGATCAGGCGTCGCTGTTCGCGGCGGTCGAGCGATCGCAGCCCGACGAGGTCTATAACCTGGCGGCGCAAAGCTATGTGGGCGCGAGCTGGGCCCAGCCCGAGGCCACGGCCCAGGTCACGGCGCTGGGCGCGCTGAGGCTGCTGGAAGCCGTGCGCCTGGTTCGGCCCACGGCGCGCTTCTACCAGGCCGGGTCGAGCGAAATGTTCGGCCTCTCGCCGCCGCCTCAAGACGAGGCCACGCCCTTCCATCCGCGCAGCCCGTACGGTGTGGCCAAAGTCTATGCCCACTGGGCCGCGGTCAACGCTCGCGAAAGCTATGGCTTGTTCGCTTGTTCGGGCATCCTGTTCAACCACGAGTCGCCGCGCCGCGGCCCGGAGTTCGTCACGCGCAAGCTCGCACGCGCGGCCGCGCGCATCAGCCTCGGCCGCCAGCGCGGCGTATCGCTGGGCAACCTCGATGCTCGGCGCGATTGGGGATTCGCCGGCGACTACGCGCGGGCGATATGGCTCCTGCTGCAACAGGACCAGCCTCGCGATTTCGTCATCGGCACGGGAGAAACACACCGCGTCCGCGAGTTCGCCGAGCTGGCCTTCGCGCACGTCGGCCTCGATTACCGCGATCACGTCGAGCGGCAACCTTCGCTGGCGCGCCCGGCCGAAGTGCCGGCGCTGCGCGCCGGTCCGTCGCGCGCGCAGCGTCAGCTTGGCTGGCAGGCGGAGATTTCGTTCACGCAACTGGTGGCCATGATGGTCGAACACGAGCTGGCCGCCGGCCGTGACGGCCTCCCCCCTCATTGAAAAGGAGACATGACATGCCGGGTACACCTCAGCCAATCGATCGAGCCATCGCGGCCCACCAGTGCGGCCGTCTGGAAGTCGCCGATCAGAGCATAGTCTTCGATGCGTAAGGGCATGGCGGGCCTGTTCTCCGGGGCACGTAACGGGGATAAACCCATCATAGCCGATCGAGAAAAACACGCTTGTTCCTGCGGAACTTCTTGGCTCCTCGCCAAAGCGGGCGCCCCAGCAGGCAAATGCAGCCACTTAGCAGACATGTCAGCGTTGACGGTTCGGGTACCGTTGCAGCGGGCAGAAAATCGCGTGAGAAACGACGGCAAACTAGCTCTGCGCGCGATCGTAGTATTCGTCGGAGGAGATCAACTGGGCGATGACCAACTCATCGCTTTCTCCGCGATCGATTTCGCCGGCAAAATAGGCCGCCACGGCGGCGCCGGCCGGGCGGTCCATGAATTGCTCAAACAGGGCGTCGACGCGAATGCGACGGTATTCCTCGCTCGAAAAGACGACGGCCGCCGCGTCGGAAGCCGTCAGGCCGCGGTCCATCAGGCCCTCGAAATAGGCCAGGCTGCCCGCATCGATCGGGCGGCCGAGCGCGTCGTGAAAGAGGGCTCTTAAAAAGCCCGCATTGCTGCCGCCCCCCTGCGTTTGGAAGTACTCCTGGGAGCCGACCAGCGCCTGGGCCATTCCCTCAATCGTTCCGCCGCCGTAAAGATACGCCGTCCAGAATTGAATGCCGGCCGCATCCGGGGCACGGCCCAGATACTGCTGGTAGAGCGCCTCCACCGTGTCGCGCTGAAACTCTTCGGGGAAGGCCAGCTTGACGATGTCGTAGGCGACCTGCGAGCGGCTCTGGCCCTCGCGGAGAAAGCCCACCCAAAAGTCGCGGCCGCCCGGCTCGGCCAGCCGGCCGAACAGATCGCGATAGATCTCCTGAATGTAGTTCTGGTCCGCCGTTCCGACCGTTCCCTCCGCGAGCAGCTCTTCGCGGATCGTGGCCGTCGCACTGACGGTGGCCGTCGTGGCGCCGCTGGTCGCCGGGCCCGCCGTCTGCTCGATGCTGACCTGCACGCGGTAATGCCCTTCGTCGAGGTACTCGTGCGAGCCCGTTACCGTATATTGTGGTGTAGGCGTCCCGCCTGCGTCGCCCGATGAGATTGCCACCGTGCCCGCCGAAGTCGCGCCGTCACCCCAGTTGATGGCGGCGGTAAAATCAGCGGCCGGCAAGGAACCGTCTCCAACCGTGAAAGTAGCTACGGTCACGCCGCTAGGCTCGCTGCGTTCATTGCCGGTCACGGCCGCCGCGGTGGCGTCGATGCCGACTCCGCCGCTTGTCGTGGCGCTGGCAATGATCGCGGTATCGGTCACCGTGGCGTCGGGCGCCGCATCGTGGTGCAAAGTAACCTGAATGGCGAACGTTCCGTCGTTGGAGTAAGCGTGCTGGCCGGTCAGGCTGAAGGTAGAACTGCTGGCATCGAGCGAGAGCGCTGTGTCGGTGGTGGTCGTGCCGTCGCCCCAATCGATCGTGGCTGAGTAGTCGGCAAGCGCCTCCGGGCCACCGGGATCAGTAAATACCGCCAGCGTCTGAGTTGCTGCCGCGCTGGCTTGCGTGGCCAAATAGGTGAAGCCGCCCGTGCCCACCAGCGCCGGATCGCTGACCGCCGCGGTATCGCTCACCGTCACGTCGGGCGTCGCTTCGTGGTGCAGCGTGACGTGAACGGCGTAATTTCCTTCTTCGGCGTAGGGGTGCTGGCCGCTGACGGTCAAGACGTGTGTTTCGGGATCGACCGAGAGTGAACCGGGCGTGGCACTACTACCGTCGCCCCAGTCGATCGTGGCCGCATAGTTCGCCGGGGCCTCGGCGCCGCCAGGATCGGTGAAAGTGGCCACCGTTTGCGCGCCGGCGGTGCTGCCCTCGGTGGCCGAATAGGTGAAGCCGCCCGTGCGCGCCAGCGCGGGATCGCTGACCGCCGCGGTATCGCTCACCGTGACGTCGGGCGTCGCTTCGTGGTGGAGCGTGACGTGAACGGCGTAATTTCCTTCTTCGGCGTAGGCGTGCTGCCCGCTGACGGTCAAGACATGTGTTTCGGGATCGACCGAGAGGGACCCGGAGGTGGCGCTGCCGCCGTCGCCCCAGTCGATTGTGGCCGAGTAGTTGCTCAGCGGCTCGGCGCCGCCAAGATCCGTTAGGGTCACCAGCGTCTGGGCGGCCGCCGTGCTTCCTTCGACGGCGGAGTAGCTGAAGCCGCCGGTGGCCACGACGGCCGGATCGCTGATCGTCGCCGTGCCGGTCGCCGTCGCGGTGGCACCGCTGGTGTCGGCGAGGGCCACCGTGACCGACTTCGTGCCTTCCTCGCTGTACGTGTGCGAAGCGGAAACGGTGTAGATGCCCGCCGACAAGGAGACGGAACCGGCCGATGTCGAACCGTCACCCCAGTCGATCGTGGCGGCCATCGCGCTCGGTTCGGGTGAGCCGTTGGCCACGGTGAAGGTGGCGAGGGCGACGTTCGTCAGCGGCGAGGATTCGACGCCCGCGATCGGCAAGCCCGCTCCGCTGATGGTTTCCGCCGCGGCAATACGGCTCTCATTGCCTAACTTGGCGGTCGCTCCGCCCGTGTCATTGACGATAACTGCGACAAAATCCGTTCCAGAGTTGGCATACGTGTGTTGACCGACGACGCCGAAGGCGCTGGTTTGCGTGCCGAGGCCGACGACGCTGCCGCTGGAAGTCGAGCCGTCGCCCCAATCGATGGTCGCCGTGTAATCGCTTGACGCGGCGGTCGAGTCGGCATCGGTAAACACTCCCACCACGGCGTTGACCGCCGCGTTTTGCGTGGCGTCGATCGGGATGGTCGGTAGCGCCGTCAGCGACGCGTCGGGGGCCGTGGAGACCTGGGCAACGTCGGTGACGTTCAACTGCAGGCCGTCGTTGCGGACCAGCGAGACGGTCACGCTATACGTGCCAGCGTTCGTATAGTCCCCGTTGCCCAGCACGTCAAAGTGCGTTTTGTCGGTCGCGTCGTAGGTCACCAGACCGGCGGTGCTGTGGCCGTCGCCCCAGTCGATCGTGGCCGTGTAGTCGCTTGGCTGGTCTTGGGGGTTCACGTCGCTGATGACGGCCACGGCCGCGCTGAATGCGACGTCGGCCTGCGCTTGGAGGGTTGTCCCCGTGGAGGTAGGCATGACCTCCACCGCGGCCGTCGCCGTCACGGCGGCCGTCGCGCCGCCTTTGTCCGTAATCGTGACGGCAATCGGCAATGAGCCGCTCGCTTGATAGGTGACCGATCCCGATACGTCGAACTGGCCGGCCACCGTTGGGTCGATGCTCACCGTGCCGGCGGTGGTCTGGCCGTCGCCCCAAACAATCTGGGCCGTGAAGTCGCTCGTTTGGGCTGTCGGATTGGCGTCGTTGAAGTACGCCACCTCGCCGGAAAACGCCACGGCCTCCAAGGCGGCCAGCGGCACGGCCGTGGCCGTGGCCGTGGCCGTGAGCGGGCCGTCGCTGGCGGTGGCAGTGGAACTGAGCGTGGCGACGGCGCCGCCGGCGACGCCGATGGCGATCTTGACCGGATAGCTTCCCTCCTCGGTGTAGGTCGTACTGCCCATGACGCTGAACTGGTTGGTGCTGGCGTCGAAGACAACCGTGCCGGCGGTGGTCTGGCCGTTGCCCCAATCGATGGCCGCCTGGAAGTCGCCCGCGCCAAAACCCGGCGTGGAAAGAGTGAAGGTCGCCACGGCACCGCCGAAGGCAATCGCCTCCGTCGCCTGAATCGCCGTAGCGGTCGCTTGCACCGTTGCCCCGGCCACCACGGCGCTACCAGCGGCAGCAGCATTGCCGCCGCCCGTGTCGAGGATTGACACGGTCACAGGCAACGTGCCGGCGTTCAGATAGGTGTGCGTGCCGCTGACTTCGTAGCCGCCGCCGGCAGCGGGCGCAATCGAGCCGTCGCTGCCGTTGCCATCACCCCAGAGGATTGTCGCGACAAAATCCGCGGCCGTGCTGGCGGCGTTCTGGTCGGCGAAGCTCGCGACGACGCCGGAGAAGGGCGCGGCCATCGCCGCGGACAAGGTCGTGCCTGTCGCCGTCAGGCTGGCGTCGGCGACATTGGCGACCACGCGCGCCTGCTCCGTGGCGCCTCCGTTGTCGGTGATGGTGACCGTGACAAGATACTCTCCGGCCGTGGCGTAGGTATTGGTTCCCGTAACCAGGTAGCGATTGAAGTTGCCGGGACCGGCGGCAATCGCGCCGGCGGAGGTTTGTCCGTCGCCCCAATCAATCGTGGCGGCGTATTCGTCGAGCGTGCCAAACGGATTGCCGTCGCTGAAAGAAGCGACCACACCGGTGAAGGCCGCCGCCTCAGTGGCGGAAACCTGCACGCCGGAAACATCCAGCGGCGCGTCGCTCACGTTGGCCGCACTGTCGGCCGTCGCCGCGGCGCCCGCGCGGGCCACCTGAACGGTCATGGAAAATGAGCCTTCCTCGGCGTAGGAGTGCGCCGCCGCCACGTCGAACTGGCCGGGCACGCTCGCATCGGCGCTGATCGCGCCGCTCGAGGTCTGGCCATCGCCCCAGACGATGATCGCCGTATAGTCGGCTGCCTGGTGGTCGGGGCTGGAATCGGTGAAGGTGGCGATGGCGCCGCTTATAGCGGCCTGCTCGACCGCTTGCAGCGTGACGCCTGCGGCGGTCAAGGGCGAACTGTTGTTGGCGATCACGTCGGCACTGCTGGCGGCCATCGCGGTAGCGCCGCCCGCATCGAAGATCGATACGGCAACCTGGTAGGTCGCCGCCTGAGCGTAAGTATTTATGCCGACCACCTGAAAGCTTCCGCCCGTGCCGGCTTGCACCAGGCCGAGCGATTTATGGCCGTCGCCCCAATCCACCAACGCGGTGAAGTCGCTGGCGGTTCCCGCCGCGTCGCTGTCCGTGAACGTCGCGACCACGCCGGAAAACGCCACGTTCGCCGTCGCGGCGACCGTTTCTCCGCTTGCCGCGAGTGCGGCATCGGGCGTCGCGCTGACGGTCATCGTGCTTGCTGCTGACGCGGCGCTGCCATCCTTGTCGGCGATGCTGACCGCCAGGTTGAGCGTTCCGGCCGAGGCGTAGACGTGCGACCCCAGCACGTCAAAGCCGCCGCCTGCGTCGGCGACGATGGTCCCTGCGGAATCTTGTCCATCGCCCCAGGCGATGTTGGCCGTGAAGTCGCTGGCCGTGCCCTGCGGGTTCGCGTCGGTAAAATGCGCGACGGTGCCAACAAACGTTGCTCCCGCCACGGCCGTTACGCTTTCTCCTGCTGCCGAGAGGGCCGCGTCGGCGACGTTCTGCGAGGCCGCCAGGGAAGGCTGGTTGATGATCGCGGCGATTCCGTTGGCCGCCCCAATCACCAGGTCGCGCACGCCGTCGCCGTTGACGTCGGCCAGCGACACGAAATTGTTGCTATTGCCGTATTGCACGAACGTGGAAGCCGTGGAGTAGCGCAGCGGCGGCTGGAACGTGCCGTCGCCGTTGGGTCGCAGCACGGCCACGGCGCCGGCGCCATCGACCGCCACCAGGTCCGTCTTGCCGTCGCCGTACAGGTCGCCGGCCACATATTGCGAGGACGGCATGCCCAAGGCCGACGTGATCGGCGCTTGGAAGGTGCCGTCGCCATTGCCGAGCAGTACTTCGACGGAGCCGTCGGTCGTGCCGACGGCCACGTCGAGCTTGCCGTCGCCGTTGAAGTCGCCGAGTGTGAAGGCGATCGGATGATTGAACAAATCGACATTGGCAAGCGGGCCGGTGACGATCGGTGGTCCAAAGCCGCCTTTGCCGTCGCCGAGCTCGACCTGCACAAACGGCTGGCGTTGAATGGGATCTTCGCTATACGTAACCAGGTCGCGTTTGCCGTCGCCGTTGATGTCCGCCGCGCGCAGGACCGTGACCGTGGTGTTGTAGATGTTCACCAGCGGCGTGCTGCGCGGCGCTTGAAAGGTGCCGTCGCCGTTGCCCACGAGCAACACGCGCTGCGGACTGAAAGTGAAGCTGCTATCGGAGACGTCGGCCACGATGTCGGGGATGCCGTCGCCGGTGAAATCGCCCACGGTAAAGCCATTCACCACGCTGCGGAATCCCTGCTGCTTCTCGGCGTCGGTGCGGAAATCGTACTGGTTGGTTTGGAACGTGCCGTCGCCGTCGTTCACCAGCACCAGGGCATATTCCGAGAAGTCTGGCGCACCCTGCACCGCCACGAGGTCGGGTTTGCCGCTGCCGCGCAAGTCGACCGCCAACGGCGGCCCCGCGGTAACTCCTCCGTGCGGCAAACTATAGACGCGGCCGGCGCGGAGCGTGCCGTCGGCTTGGCCGAGCAGCACGCCGAAGGTGGCACCCGAAACGTTGAAATCGGTCGACCTGGTGAGCAGATCCGTCCGCCCATCGCCCGTCACGTCGGCGGCGGCCATGGTGATAAGTGATGAGCCGCTAATGGTCGCCGTCGCGTACACGGGGCCTGTCTGGAACGTGCCGTCGCCGTTGCCGAGATACAGGTGGACGGCCCTCGGGGAGAGGGCGAAGTCGAGCTTGCCGTCGCCGTTAAAATCGGCCACCAGCGCGCCGCCGGTTCCCTGAAATCCGGTATCGATCGTTTGGCCGGTGCGGAACGTGCCGTCGCCGTTGCTGAGAAGCACGGTCACCACTTCGCTGGTGCTCGGCTCGGTGGTCACGAGCAGATCGGCCTTGCCGTCTTGGTTGAAGTCGCCCGCTGAAACGGAGTCGACCACCGACGCGGTAAAGACGCTGACGGCCGGCTGGAACGTGCCGTCGCCGTTGCCGAGCAACACGTATACACCGCCTATGGCGGCGACCGCGATGTCCGGCTTGCCGTTCCCCTTGAAATCGCCGACCGTCGCCCCTTCCAGGCCGCTGCTGGCGACGGTGTAGCTTAGCGGCGTCTGGAACGTCCCGTCGCCGTTGCCCAGGAACACGAGCACCTGACTGACGTAGGCTTGACCTTGCAAGACTGCCGCGCTCGCCGGCACCAGCAGGTCGAGCTTGCCGTCGCCATTCAGGTCGGCCACGACGGGAGCGCCGCCCGTTCCGTTGACCGTGTACGACCACGAGGTCGTAAACAAGCCGTGGCCGTCGTTGAGCCAAACGGCCAAGGACGTGGTGTTGGTCGAAAAGTCATAGGCGGAGCTCACCAGGTCGGGCTTGCCGTCGGCGGTGAAGTCGCCGGTGGCTGCCGCCCTGGCGCCCACGCTGTTCCAGGTGGTGGCCGGCTGATAGCTGCCGTCGCCGTTGCCCGCGAAGAGCGACGTGCCGGTCACGAGGTCGGGCTTGCCGTCGCCGTTGAAATCGGCCGAGAGCAGGGCCGGGCCCGTTTGGCTGGCGTCGCTGGCGGCAAAAACCTTGGCGCTCTGATACGTGCCGTCGCCGTTGCCGGCAAGGACTTCGACGCCCACGACGCCGCCCGTCACCGCCACGTCGCTGTGGCCGTCGCCGTTGAAGTCGGCGGTCGCCAGGCCGGTGACGACGCTGCCTGTCGCGGTGACCTTGCCGTTGACGAACGTGCCGTCGCCGCGACCCAACAGGATGCTCACGGACCCATAACCGTTGGAATTGGAACTCATCGCCAGGTCGAGGTTGCCGTCGCCGTTGAAGTCTCCGGCGACCAGGCCCCCAGCTCCGCTTGGAACGGCAAACGACACGGGCGCCGCGAACGTGCCGTCGCCCTTATTCCGCAGCACGGTGACGCCCGAACCGAATACGTCGCTCCCCGCCGGCGTTCCCCCGTCGGCGACCGCGATGTCGAGCTTGCCGTGGCCGTAGAAATCGCCCAGAGTGGTCGCCCCGAAAGCGACTCCGGCGTCGTACGCGAGCGGCGACTGGAAGGTGCCGTCGCCGTTGCCCATGAGCGTGGCCAGGCGCGTGCCCGGCGCCGCCGGCGAACCGTCGAACGCCACCAGGTCGAGCTTGCCGTCGCCATTGAGGTCTCCCACCGCGGCGACCGAGAGGCCGCTGGCGACCTGCACTGCGGTGCCGAACGTTCCATCGCCCAGGTTGGGCAAGAGCCAGGTAGCGACCGAGGTCGTGGCGAGGACGATGTCGGGCTTGCCGCCCGAATGAAAGTTGCCGAGAAACACTTGCGACGTGATCTGCTGGGTCTCGGCACCGTAGGTGACGCCGCTGGCGAAGGTGCCGTCGCCGTTGCCGATGAAGACCTGCGCGCCGCCTCCGCCAGCCACCACCAGGTCGAGCTTGCCGTCGCCATTCAAGTCGGCCACGGCCTGCGAGACGATCGGCTGCGCGCCGGTGTCGAACGCCACGCCGGCCTGGAACGTGCCGTCGCCGTTGCCCAGGAAAATCATTCCGGAGGCGGCGATGTCGGGCTTGCCGTCGCCGTTGAAATCGGCGATGGCGATCGAGTCCACCGGCTGCGGATCGCTGGCCGGTATCGTGATCGTTGTCGGGCTGGCGAACGAACCATCGCCATTGCCCAACAGCACCAGCAGTTCCGACTGGAACGAACCCGGTGTGGTTTGGTACAAGCGTCCGACCACCAGGTCGAGCTTGCCGTCGCGCCTGAGGTCGCCGCTGGCCATCACCGACCACGCGCCCTCGTAGGCGGAGCGGGGCGCTTGCAGGCCGGTGATCTGTGCCGTTGGCTGGCTGGCTGAGGCCGCGACGGCCTGGCTGCCACCCTTGTCGCTGATGACGACGTGAAGGGCGTCGTTGCCCGCTTCGGCGAAGGTATGGCTGGCCGTGACGTGGAACCGCCCGCCGCCGTCGGCCACGACCGTCCCGGCGGAGGCCGCCGTGCCGTCGCCCCAGAGGACGCTGGCGGCAAAGTCGGAGGCCGGGGCTGTGCCGTTGGCATCGGCGAATGTGGCCACCGTGCCGCCAAACGCGATCCCTTCGACGGCCTGGATCGGCACGAGCGTCGCTTGGAGCGGAGCGTCGGCCACGTCGATCGTGTTGACCGCCGCCAGGTGGACCAGCGCGTTACCGGCGGCGGAATCCGCCACCAGTGAAGTCGTGCCGTCGGGGCTGACGCCGATCTTCAGCGCCGTGCCATCGGCCGCCGTCGTGTCCACAGGCGTGACGCCGTCGGCCCCCAGCAGCGTCAGCGAAAACATACTGCCGAACAGACCGTCGAGCGGCAGCTTCAAGGCGTCGCCTTCGAGCGTGACATCGAAGGAAAGCGTGCCGCCGTAGGTCAGCGCCTGCGTCAGCTCGTTGAGAATGCTCGTGTTGGCAAGCTGAACGGTATTGGCAAGCGAGCCGGATGCCGCGCCGGTGAGCGTGGCATTGCCAAGCGTGCCCGCGCCGCCGGCGAACTGGCTGATGACCACATCGGCCGCTTGTGCATCCGGCAATGCGCCGGGATTGAACTGCAAGTCGACAAAACCGGCGGTGCCTGCCAGGGATGACGTGTCAATCGTGACCTGGTAGTCAGCCGCCCTCACCCCGGCCCTCTCCCGGAGGGAGAGGGAGGAACCCGACGCGCTGGCCACGCTGCCGTCCGTGTCATGCACCGTTACTGTGACCGGAAATCTGCCGTCCTCGGAGTAGGTGTGCCCGCCGCTGACGTTGAAGCTGAACCCTCTCACGCTGTTCGAGGTGATGGTGCCGACGCTTGTCGTGCCGTCGCCCCAGTCAATGGTGGCGGAGTAATCGGCGGCGGCGCCAGTGTCGCTGTCGGTGAACGACGCCACCACTCCGCTGAACGCCGCGCTCTCGGTCGGTTGGAAGGGGACGTTGGTCAGGTGAATTACGCCGGCACCCTGGGCGTCGATCCGGGCCACAAAGGCGGTCGTTTGCTGCGACGAATAATAGGCCGGAATGTCGCTCTGCGGCTGGGCGGCGTCGAAGGTGGGAAAGTCGCTCGAGGTTGTGAAGCCGGTCACGTAAGCCCCGCCGCCGGGTGTGACCGCGACGGCTTTGCCCCAATCCGTGCCGCTGCCGCCCAGGAACGTCGAGTAATCGAGCGCGCCGCCGCTGGCGTTGATGCGTGCCAGGAAGGCATCGCCTCGGCCCAACGAGTCGTAGTAGTTTCCTTGCGTCCTGGTATCGCCGCCGAACACCGGTTGCACGGCGTGCAGCGTGGGAAAATCGGCCGAGCCGGCCTGACCGGTCACGTAGGCGTTGCCCGCCGCGTCGACGGCGATGCCGCTGCCAACATCCGGTCCGCTGCCGCCCAGGTAGGTCGAGTAGACGAAGCTCGATCCGTCGGGGCTGAGTTTGGTGACAAAGGCGTCGCCCGCGACAAGTCCGCTCTCCTGCAGTCCATTGGCGTCAAGCCCAATGCCGCCGAAGGAGGATTGCAGCGCGTTGGCGGTCGGAAAACTCGTCGACATGGTGGTGCCGACGACATAGGCGCTTCCCGCGGCGTCGACCGCGATGCCGTTGCCGACGTCGTTCCCGCTGCCGCCGAGATAAGTCCAATAATCGAGCGCGCTGCCGCTCGTGTCGATCTTGGCCACAAAGGCGTCGAACTGGCCGCCACCGAACGTCGCTTGCGCGGCGTGCAGCACCGGTTCGTTGGGCGGCGACGCCGAGGGGTCGCTATACTTCGCATTGAACACGTTGCCGGTCAGGTAGGCGTTGCCTGCCGCATCGACCGCCAGGGCATTCACCCATGCTCCCGGTGTCACTCCCTCGCCGTACGCGACATATTCCGTGCCGGGCACATAGGTCGCGTAGAGGACGCTGTCGCCTGCCGGACTGAGCTTCTCTAGAAAGCCGCCTGAGGGTGTTGCCGATAGCGCCCCAGCGGTCGTGTGGTAATGCGGGGAGAAATCGTACCCGGCCACGTAGATGTTGCCTGTGGAATCGAGCGCGACCCCGGCGGCCGACAAAGCGTCGGCAAGGTAAGTCGAGAAGACGAACCCGCTGCCATCGGCCTTCAACTTGGCGAGGAAGACGGTGGGGGTATCGAACAGAGCCGGCAGCGGGTTCACGAGCGGAAAGTCGGCCGAGTAGGTCTGGCCGGCGATCACCGCCTCGCCCGCGGCATCCACCGCGATGGCGCTGCCAAAGTCGCCGACGACGCTGCCAGCGATATCAAACGTGCCGCTGCCGCCGAAATAAGTCGAGTACACCAGCGCGCCCGATGAATCGTACTTCGTCACAAAGGCCACGTAGGATCCGGCCAGGAGGTCGGGCGGCGGGCCAAACCCGCCCAAGGTCGGAAAGTCCAACGACGCCGTCTGGCCGGTCAGGTAGACGTTGCCCGCGCCATCGACGGCGATGCTATTTCCCTGATCGTAGTGGCTGCCGCCCAGATAGGTTGAAAACACCAGCACCGGGTCGATGACCAGCGGCTGGCTGGCGTCATAAGCGCCGACGCGGAAACCGACCGAGCCATCGGCCTCGATCACATAGCCGCCCGCGACCGCCAGACGAACGCCGTTCACCTCTTGATACAGCACGGGCGATTGTTCCGTTACATCTCCCGCCGCCGTGTGCAGCACCAGGTTGCCGGCCGTGTCGACGCTGACGCTCTCGGCGCCCTGAATCGACAGCCGGATCAAGTTCGGATCGGCGCCCGGCGCCACGGTAAAGTCGTACTCCAGCCGCGCCGTGGCCGAGCTGTGGTAGTCGAGCGTGATGCCGGGATAAACGTCGCGATACTCGACCCGCGCGTACGACGTGGCGCCCGTCTCCCATTTCGAGGGGTCATTGCCAACCAGATAATTCGTCTTGCCCGACAGCGGATCGAGCCCGATCGGCTCGGCCGAGGCGTTGGCGCCCACCAGGGCCAACTGCACGACGCTGGGCGCATACGAACCCGAAGCCGCGTAGGGTGGGACAAGCGAGCTTGCGAGCGCCGGCCCACCATCCGTGTTTCCGGTTGGCGTCGATTTCGGCGGGTCGAGGGTCAGCACGGCTTCGGTTGAGGTGAGAAATAGCGAATACCCCGCGCCTTGCGATACGAACCGCGCCTGCGAGTCGGTCTGCCCGACGTTGGCGACGAAGCCTGCGCCGGCGCCGCCCAGCGCCGGCGTGGCGCCGACCGGCGTCGCCGCGCCGAACGGCCCATCGATGACCGTTACCTTGTAGCTAAACTTCGCCAGGCTGGGGTCGCTGAACTGAAGCGTCACGTCGGCCGACTGGCCGGGCGACAACTGGCTCACCTGGAGAAGGTGATATGCCTCGCCGGAAGGAAGCACGCCGTCGGCATTGGCCAGCGTGACTCCGCCGGGCAGTCCCTTGACAATCAGGTAGAATGGTCCCTTCAGCGTTACACCGCCGAGGTTGAGCACGCTTCCCGACGAACTGACCACTCCGCTCTTGGGGTTGACTTTCCCGCCCAGCCCCACAACTTTGACTTTCTTGGTGACGTCGGGCAGCACATCGACCGTGTCGGTCATGGTCGCGGCGTCGCCGGTGTCGTCGCTGAGCGTGACAACCGGTTGTTTGTTGCCAGCTTTGGAGTAAACGTGGCCCGAAGAGGAGACGACAAGGTGCGCGTTGCTGATGGCGACTGCGGCGGCGTCAGGCTTGCCGCCGTCGCCCCAATTGACCGTGGCCGTGTACTCGCTGGTTCCGGTTTCCACACCGTGCGGCACCTGGAACGAGGCGAGCGTGAGCGGGCCGGTGGCAAAACCTTGGAAGGCGGTGAGCGTGGCCGAAGGCGGCAACGGCACCGGCGGCTCGTCTTGAATCTGAGCGTTGCCGCTGGCCGTTACCTGACTGCCGCCCGCGTCGAGCACGCGCACGGAAATCGCCATGGCCGCCTCATCCAAATACGTATGAGCGCCGATCACGTCTAAACCGTTGTTGTACTGGGCCCCGATTTCGAACAACGGCTCGGGCTTGCCTCCCCCACTCGACACAAGATTGAGCACCGCCGAGCCGCTACCGTCTCCGGACACGGCGAGCAAGTTGATGAAGCCACCGGAGACGGCCGGTGGGTAAAGTTGGAAGCCCAGGCCGCCGGTGAAGCCGGTGCCGATCTTCAACAGCGATGTGGCCTTCACGGTCGCGCCCATCTGCACCTGGTAGAGCGTCGAGGCGCCTTTGGCGTCGGTGGCAACGGCGAAAAAGAAATTACTTGCTAGGTAGGTGAACCCGGTGACCGAGAAGCTGCCCAGGCTGCCGACCTGCTTCACCGCCCAAGTCTTGGGATCGATGGAGAACAAGGTCGAGCTGCCCCCGCTGACCGCGACCGCGTAGAGGTTGCCGTCTTGCCAGTCGTAGGCCAGGCCGCCGGTGAAGTTACTGCCTAGATACGCGAGCTGCGAAACAGTCTGTTTGTCCGGATCGAGTAGGTTGAGGAACGACTCGCCGGAATCGTTGTTGCTGAGCGCATACAGTTTAAAGTTCGCACCCTCCGCAACTCCACCGCGAAAGTCGGGCGTGAGCTTTAGCAGGGGGGTTGGCGGAGGCGGATTGTTTGTTCGGTAGTCGATCGACAGCAAATAAGGCGTTCCCGCGTCGGGTCCGGTCGAGACATTGCCGATGCCCAACAACCCGCGGTCCGGCGTCCAGACGAGCGCGCCGGTGCCGTCGAAGGCCACCTGTCCCACCGTGGAGGAGCTGCCGTCGCCCCAGTCGATGTTCGTTTGGTAATCTTTGGGCTCGCCATTGGGATCGCTGTCGCTAAACGTGGCGACCGTGCCATAAAATGGAAGCCCTTCCGCCGGAGCAATGGTGTTGTTGCTCGCTGTCAGCTTGCCGTCTTCAATCTGGGCGTCAAGGGTGACTTTTGCCGAGGCGCCGCCGACGTCGTTGATCGTCACGCTGACAGTGTAGCTGCCTTCTTCCTCGTAGGCGTGTTCGCCGGTTACAGTAAAACCGCCGCCGCCCCCTGTGATCGTGCCGGTCGCCGGATCGGTCTTATCGCCCCAATCGATGGTGGCCTTGTACACACCGGGCTGAGCGTTCGGGTCTGCGTCGGTAAAGGTGGCCAAGGCGGCGGTAAAGTCCTCGCCCTCCGCCTTGACGTCGCCGGCAATATCATTCGCCTGGGCTGTCAGGGGCCGGTCGCTGACATAGGCGACGTTGATCTTCGACACCGCCTGCTCGAATTGCGGCTGGTCCGGGTTGCCTTGCAGTTGCGGACTGTTGTCGGCCCAGAGCGGATAGAGAATGTTCTGCGCGAAGGCCAGACCGGTGTAGTCGTTGTACTGGTTGCGTTGTCCCGCGCTATCGAGCCCCAAATCGGTGGCGTTGGAGCTGCCGGGGCTCACCTGGATGTTGGTGGAGAAGCTCTTCCCGCCTTGCGTGCTGACCGCGGCGAAAAACTGGGCCTTGACGTTGCTTGGGTCGTTGCGCGTGTCATACCAGGAAACCCCGACGTTGCCCGTGCTCTCATCGACGGCGATGCCGGGAAAAAACTTGCTGCTTGTGCTGGTGTCGTCGTTCACCTTGACTGGATCGCTCCAGGTTTTGGCCTGATCGTCGGAGTAACGGACAAAGATATTGGTCACAGCGCTGCCCACGGCATCCGAGCCGGTATAAACGACGTAGATGCGGCCCTTATGGCCGGCGTCGCTGGTATCGATCGCCACGTTCGCCCCAGCATGGACCTTCCGGTCCGCCTGGGCGGGAATGGCGAGCTGTCCACCGACATTGGTATCGGTGACCTTGGTCGGCGCCCCAAACGCGCCCGGCGCGCCGCTGGCATTGAAGCTGGCATAAACGGCCGACGGACCCACGCTCCCGGTCGGACTTTGATAGATGAGCACGACGTCGCCGGTCGCGCCGATCGCCAGGTAAGCGAGGTTGGCGCCCGCGTCAACCATCGCTTGCGGAGTGCCGAATGGGCCGATGGCGCCGGCGCCCAGGGCGCGCACCGCGCCGCTCACCGCGGCCCCGACGACCGTGATCGCATGCGTCGGCGAGTTGTTCTGGTAAGCGACCCACACGCTGGCGTCCTTGCCGCCTTGACCCGGACCGGTCGCCAGCGACGGCTTATCGACGCCGCTTGCGTCGCTGAAGGTCGTGAGTTGCGTAAAGCTTTGCCCGCCGTCGCTGCTGATCGCGACCACGATCAGCTTGTTTGTTATGTCGAGGTAGGTGAGGAACAGGTTGCCGTACTGGTCGAAGGCGGCAATCGGGTCGCAGCAAGCTTCCGTCAGGCCGTCCGAGCCGTCGGCCATCGGGCGGCTCGTCCAACTGTCGCCGCCGTCGGTGCTGTATGCGGCGAACAGGCCGAGTCCCTCCTCGTTGGAGGCCGCGAAGAGCTGCTTCGGATCGTGCGGGTTGATGGCGATCGTACCCTCGGCCTGGTTGCCCGGCAGCTTGCTGATATCGAGCGCGTTGGTGGTGCTGCCGCTCACATCGTGTACGTTGTCGTGTACCGTAACCTGGACCGGATAGCCGCCTTCTTCGGCGTAGGTGTGCGTCGCGCGTACCACATAGCCGTTGGTGGCGTCGCCGGTCGGTGTGACGCTGTCCGGCTTGGAGCCGTCGGCCCAATCGATGGTGACGGTGAAGTCCGTGGCGGAGAGGTTCGGATCGGGATCGGTGAATTTGGCGATCGTGCCTTGAAAGGTCTGGCCTTCGCTGGTCGTGGGCGGCGTGACGGTTACTTTGGGCGTGTCGGCGAGCACCTGGGCGACGGCGATGCGGGCAACCGCCGCGTCGTAATTTGGCAGGTCCGGGTTTGCGCCCAAGGCGCGACTGTTGTCGGCCCAGGCCGGGTAAAAGAAGCCGTTGGCGAAGGCCGCCCCTTCGTAATCGCCGAAATCGATGTCGCGGGAGTTCGCCGGGTTTTGCAGCACGTTGTCGTCGTCGGAACTGCCGATGCTGATCTGGACGTTGGCCGAGAAGGTGTTGCCGCCGTCACCGCTGACGGCGCCGAAGAGTTGAGCATCGTCGTTGGGGAGCTCTCCATCCGTGTCGCCGCCAGGCGCCACGCCGGGATCGTTGCGCGTATCGTACCAGGAGACTCCGACGCTACCGGTGCTCGGGTCGACGGCCACGCTGGGCCAGAAGTGGCTCGCCCCGCCGCCGTCGTCGTTGACCTTCACGGGGTTGCTCCACGTCGTGCCGTTGTCGTCGGAATAGCGAAGAACGATGTTCGTGTTTTGGCTCCCGACCGCGGGAGAGTCGGTGTAGACCAGGTAGACACGGCCCTGGTGGGCGCTTTTGGGAGACCGGTCCCACGCCAGACGCGGCAAGGCATCAATGCCCAGCCGGACGCCAGCCACGACGGAATCGTCCTGGGCGTTGATCGGCAGATCGGCGCCAACATTGGTGGCCGTGGTGTGGCTCCCGGCCGGTGTCGACGGGGCGGGGACGACGATGGCCGGATTAAAACCGCCCGCCAGGCCACTCGGATCCAGATTGACGAACACCTCGGACGGGCCCGGGCCGGAGGCGGCATCCATGTAGCTGACCAGTACCTGCCCGTTCGGGCCGACGTCGATTCCGCCAAAGTTCCCGAGCACGGGTCCGGCGCTCCCCGCTGGGCCAGGGGCGGTCGCCACGGGAAGAAAGGCACCGATACTCCCAATTCCCCCAGCACCGCTCACCGGACCGCTCACCGCTGCGCCGGTGACGTTGATGTGATCCGTGGGCGTATTCGATTCGAAGGTCACCCACACGCTGCCGCCCACGCCCCCGATTCCAGGACCGACCGCGACGGAGGGTTGGTCGACTCCGCCGGCGTCGGGGAACGTGGCCAGTGGACTGAAGGTTTTGCCGCCGTCGGAACTGACAACCAGCACCACCGCGTTGACTCGAGCGTTGATATAGACCAGGAAGAGGTTGCCGAACTGGTCGAAGACCGCCTTGGGATCGCCACCGCTGCGAATCAGCGGATCGTCCCCGTCGCCGATCAAGTGATCGCGCGGGTCGGTCGGCGACCAGGTTTTGCCGCCGTCGGTGCTATAGGCCGCGAAGATCCCGATGCCCGGATTGGTTGCCGTGGGCGGAGCATCATGATTCGAGGCGAGGAACAGGCGCTCGCTGTTGTTCGGATCGACGGCGATCGTGGTTTCACTTTGGTTGCCGCCCATCTGGCTGACGTCGACGTTCGTCGTCACGTCGGCGTCATGAACGGTTACCACGACGGGATAGCTCCCCAGCTTCGCGTAGGTGTGACTGCCCATCACCACAAAGGGCGTATCCGGCCCGCCCGGCTGCACGATGCTGACGTTCTGGTCGTTGGAGTCGCCGTCTCCCCAATTGATGCGCGTGCCGCTGAAGTTCGCCTTGGGATCGGGAGCGACAAAGGACGCCACCGGACCGAAGAACGGCACGCCCAGTGAGGCGTTTACCGGCAAGGCCGTCACGCGCAGCGGCCCGCTGAGCCGCGCCACAAAGGCCGAAGTGACCTGCTGAGATAAATCAAGGACATTAGCGCCGCTGGGGTAGAAGTAGCTATCCGCGTTGTTTATGCTTGTGTAGCCATCGAATTGACCTGCTGGTCGATTGAATCCGCTCTGAACCGCGTTGGCCGTTGTGGGAAAGTCGGTGGAGTCGGTGGTGCCGACCACGTAAGCATTGCCCAGGCGGTCCAAGGCGACGCCGTACGCCACGTCGTTACCGGTGCCGCCGAGGTAGGTCGAGTAGAGCAGCGCTGAGCCGCTGGGATCGAGCTCGGCGACAAAGGCGTCGAACGGCCCCGGGAAGCCGTAGCCCTCGTCGGGCGGCTCCGGCGAGTGCTGCGCCTGGATGGCATCGACCACGGGGAAATCCGTCGTGGCCGAGCTGCCGACAATAAAGGCGTCGCCAGCGGCGTCGACGGCAATGGCATGCGCAAAGTCCCCGAAATCGAACGGGTAGGTGTGGCCGTCGTGCGTGGTCTGAATGACGCCCGTGCCGCCGCCCAAATAGGTTGAGTAAACGAGCTTGGAGAAGTCGCCGGCGAGCTTCGCCACGAAGCCGGCGGCGCTGCCAAAGTTTTGAACACCGTCGCCCGGCTTGGTGGTTTCGAGAGCGCCAGGCGTCGTGGGAAAGTTCGTGCTAAAGGTGGTTCCTGCCAGGTAGACGTTGCCGGCGCCGTCCACCGCCACGCCTTCGCCGAAATCGTCGTGATTCCCGCCCAGTCGCGCCGCGGCGAGCTGCGATCCGTCCTTCGCCGAGAGCTTCGACACATAAGCGTCGTTCCCGCCTAGCGACTCCTCGACGAACGTGTAATTCCCGAGCTGCGTATCGAGCGTTGTCCCGGCGAAGAAGACGTCGTCCGTGGTGTCGAGCGCGATGGCGTTGCCAAAGGTCCCCGCCGAGCCGACGTAGTCCTTCCAGTCGAGGCTGCCGCCAGGGGCGATGCGCGCCACGAATGCCTGATGACCGCCGCCGTTGAAGCCGGAAGTCCCGACCACATAGGCATTGCCGGCTGGATCGACGGCAATTCCGTTTCCCTGGGCGGGGATCACCGCGTCCGGATGATAAGCGTTGAAGTAATACGTATCGTAGACATAACTGGAATAGGCGAAACCGCTGCCACTGGGAAGAAGCTCGGCCACGAACGCGAGCGGGGTGTCGGCTCTGGGGAGCTCAGACAAAGGCGGGGCGGACTGAAAGGCGTTCACGAGGGGTGAGTACCCGATCCAGTTGGTGACTTGGGCCGGCACGTTTTCAGCCGAGAACAGAAACGATCCGTACGTCGTGCTGCCGGTGACGTAGATGCTGACGTTTCCCTTGCCGTCGTCGTGAACGGCGATGCCATTACCCTGCGTCTCCGCAAAGTCATTGTGAGCGGGCTGGCCGCCCCAGTACGTCGAGAAGACGATGTTCCCGCTCTGGTCGAGCTTGGTCACGAAGACGTCGTATTCCCCAGTGAAACCGTTGCCGTTGAACTGGTCTTTTGTGGTCAGGGGGAAACTGTTGGTGCCGATCGCTCCCGTGACGTAGGCGTTGCCTCGGTTGTCGGCCGCCACGGCGTTGGCCGAAGCGAATCCGCCTGCGAAACCGAAGGCGCCGACGAAGGTCCCCGGCTGACCGAGATACGTCGCGTAGACCAGCACCGGGTCGATCACCAGCGGACGCGCGTGGTCGTAAGCGCCGACGGTGAAGCTCACCGTGCCGTCGTCGCCGATGACGTAGTTGCCGCTAAGCGCCTGGCGCTGGCCGCCATCGCCCTGATAAACGACCGGGGCGTGCTCGACCACGTCGCCCACGGCCGTGTGCAGCACGAGGTTTCCTTGGCCGTCAATCGTTATCTTGTCGGCGCCGCTGAAGCTGAGCTTGATGGCCGAAGGGTCGCCGCCGGGCGCGACGGTGAAATCGTATTCAAGCTGCTGGTTGTTGCCGTAATAGGTGAGATCGACGCCCGGATAGACGTCGTGATAGGCCACCTGGCCGTAGTTGGGCACATCGGTCAGCCACTTGGATTGATCGTTGCCGTTGAGGTAGTTGCTCTTGCTCGTCAGCACGTCCTGGCCGGTGACGGAGGCGCCGGGGGTCGCCCCCACGAGCGTCATGGTCAGCACGGCGCCGATGGCGGCGGGCGGCGTTGTAGGCGCGGGCGTGGCCGTCGTGGCCGCTGAAGCCGTCGTGGCCGACGTGGCGGCGTCGGCCGCAGTGGCCGTGGGTGCGGTAGTCGAGGGCAGGCTCAGCACCGCCTGGTTCGACGTCAGAAAGAGCGAGTAATCGCTGCCGCGTGCGATGTAGAGCGCCTGCGGATCGGTTTGCCCGACGTTCGGTTCGAACCGCATCGGCCCGTCGCCGTAACCGGCCAACAGAATCCGCCTCTCCAGCGGTTCGCCGCAGGCATGGAACAGCCGCTGATCCAAGCGGCCCAGTTTGCGTCGGCCCGCGGGCCATGCTCGGCGTTTCGATTTTCTTGAGCGGTTCATGAGAACCTCGTTGAAGGATGGAGGACGAAAGACACGACCCCATCGAGCTTGCCTCGATGGTGAAGGAGATGGTTGGTTACCGGCGGATGGGGTCTGCCGACCCCGAAGGGGTCGTATTCGATAGCCCAGGGCGCAGCGCAGCGGAGCCCTGGGTTGACGGCGCCCAAAAAGACCGTCAGCCCCAACGGGGCGCCATTCCGCGTGACGTGTGCCCGAGCTCCGCGCCGCGCGGTTGAATCGCTATCGGCGGCAATGTCACGGGAATCACGCCCTTTCAGGGCTACCGACTGATTGCGACCAACGGTGACCCAGGGTTGCGCTGCGCTGCACCCTGGGCTATCGAATGACGTCCGTTCCGGGCTACAGCGCACGCGGAGCGTAGCCCTGGGCTGGTGGATTTGACGCTTTGGCGTGGGCGATGCGGCGCCGTCGGCGGGCTTGCCTCGCTGACGCTTCGCTTTGGTGTGGATCATTGAACCATCCGCGTTGGCGGTCTCCGGCGGCGAGCGATAAAAGTAAACTTGCTGCGCGACGAACAAACCCCGCCTTCTGCGCGCACAACGAGCGCCGCTGGCGGGTCCGGGCCGGTGAGGATCTTGCTTGGCCGCTAGGCCTCACCGGCCAATTTCAATTTTGGATTTTGGATTTTCGATTTTGGATTGGCGAAGCTCTGTGCCGGCGGCGGAGCGCGACGGTCAATCCGTTGACCGACGGCTCCCTCCGTGATTCGGGCCTTCGCGCTCCGCGGTTTCACTACCGGTTCAAGACCGCTGGCGGGCCGGCGCGAGCCAAGGCCCGCTTGTGCCACCCTACAAATCCAAAATCCAAAATCGAAAATCCAAAATCCCTTCTCACTCAATCATTTTCCTCGCTTCCTCCACGAGCAGCGGATAAACGGCCCGTTCGGCCCAGGTGCCCCACGCGGCCCGGCGATTGGCGAGATCGTCGCTCTCGTTCCGGTCGGCTTCTTCGACCCAGCGATCGGCCTCGGCCAAAGAGCGCCGCGCATCGTCGATTTGCCCGAGTCGGTACTGGGCCATTGCCAGGAAAGACCAATCCCAGGCGCTGGGCCGATAGAGTATGGCCGCCACACGAAAACACTCGATCGCTTCCGCCCAACGACCGGCGCGGTAGAGCGCCGCGCCGCGCACGTAGCCACCGTAGTGAAAGTAAGGCGCCGCGACCTCCGCCAGCTTGACAAGGCGCCCCGCTTCGGGCACGGCGTCGTCGGCCAGCACGCAGGCGAACAGCACGCTGCAGGCCGTGCGCGAGTCGTTGGTGGCAGCGAAGCGATCGAGCATGGCCTGACAGGCGCGGCGATAGGCGTCGCCCTCGCCGGCGGCCAGGTGGGCCACGGCACAAAAGCGCCACAGGTCGGCGTCGTCGCCGGCCAGGTTGCTCGCGGCGGCGAATTCGGCCGCTGCGTCACTATAGCGATCTTGCCCTAGAAAGACGTAACCCCGGCTGCGGTGCGATTCGAGCCGAATCTGCGCGTCGCCCGGCCGCTCGTTCAGAGCCGCGGCGTACTCGGCGCTCGCTTTGACGTCCCAGTGCAGTCCGGCAAAGGCCCGCGCTCGCAAGACGGCCAGCCGCGGATCGTCTGGCGGAGACTCGCCATCGATCAAGTTCGCCGCCTCGCGGTAGTACAAATCGCATTCCAACCAGTCGCACCAGGCAATCGGCCAGGCGGCCTCTGCGCCACGGTGCGTCACCCAAGCGCCACTCTGGCTCTCGTATCGGTCCTGGGTCCAGCGGTCGATGGTCTGGACGGTGGCATGGAGTGCCTGCCGGGCGTCGTCGGACTGGCCAAGGCGGTAATGAGCCATGGCCAGCACCGGATAGGCAATCTCCCGTACCGCAAAGTCGGGCTTGGCATCGAGTGACTCCCGCAGGCGTCCCACCGCTTGCTCGAATTGCCCTGCGCGGTAATGAGCGACGCCTAACAGGAAGAGACAATGCCGCGACCCGGGGCTGTCTGCCAACAGTGTCTCGGCAAGTCGCACCACCTCGGTCGGATCGCCCTCTGGACCGGGCCATAAGACAAACGCGCGCGTCAATTCTCGGGCGAACGTGGTGTTCGTTGTACCTCCAAAACGCTCGCGAATTTGCACCCGTGCTTGTCGGTGGCCTGCCGCGTCTCCCACGTGTAACCGCAACAAGGCGTGTAGGTAATAGCGGAAGGCGACGTTGGGCTCCCGCAATTGCACCTCGCGCGCGAGATCGGCGGCGGCCAAATCCCACAGTCCCAACAGCGCGAGCAAGTCGCCGCGCTCCGCCCACAGCGAGGCGTGGTCGGGCCGCAATTCAATGGCCTTCGAAAAGGCCGCGTGGGCATCGTCCCAGCGCCGTTGGCTGGCATACCATCGTCCGCGCTCTAATAGGGCGTTGGCCGATGTCAAGTTATTCAGGTCGTGCCGAATCTGTTCGGCCCGCTGCTCAGCCAGCTCTTCGGCTTGCACGGCGCGGTCCTTGGCCTCTTGCGTGCGCGCTTGTTCCCGGCGGATAAGGGAGTTGCTGGCGGCCAACTCGGCAATTGTGATCGCTGCACCTAGCACGATCAGGGCCGCGGCCGTGAGCGCAAGTTTGTTCCGCCGCGCGAACTTGCCGAAGCGGTACCTGCGCGAAGGCGGGCAAGCCAGCACCGGCTCGTCGGCCAGGTAGCGCCGCACGTCGGCGGCGAAAGCGCTGGCCGTCTCGTAGCGCCGGTTGCGGTCTTTCTCCAGGGCCTTGAGCACGATCCAATCGAGCTCGCCCCGTATGAGCTGACGCAAGCGAACAGGGTCGCTGCCCCGGTCGGCGGAGACCACGGTGGCCGACTCGCCCAGCAGGGCGATGCGCGTGCTCGGCGGCGGCGACTCCTCCTCGCGGATCAGCCGGCCGATCTCATCAAAGCCCGCCTGCCGCAGCCGCTCTTCCTCCAGCGGCGTGCTACCGGTGAGCAGCTCGTAGAGAACCACCCCCAACGCATAAATGTCGGTCCGCGTATCGATGTCGAGCCCGTTCTTCTGGGATTGCTCGGGGCTCATGTAGCGCGGCGTGCCGAGCATCTGAGCGAAACCGGTAAAATACGTCTTTTCGGTGAGCGGTTCGCCCAGCGCTTTGGCGATGCCGAAGTCGATCACTTTGACCACCGGCGTCTCGTCGTGCATCGTCACCAGCACGTTCGAGGGCTTGAGATCGCGGTGGATGATGCCTTTGGAATGTGCGTGCTGAACCGCCTGGCAGACGGAAAGAAACAGCTCCAACCGCTCTTTGGGCGAGAGCCGGCTGTGATCGCAGAATTCGGTGATCGGCGTGCCGCGCACCAGTTCCATCACGAAGTAGGGCCGGCCCGATTCGGTCTGGCCCGCGTCGAGCACACGGGCAATGTTCGGGTGCTCCATCAGGGCCAGGGCCTGGCGTTCGGCCTCGAAGCGGGCCACCACCTGCCGGCTGTCCATGCCCGGCTTGACGATCTTCAGCGCCACGCGTCGGCGCACGGGGCAGGTCTGCTCGGCCATAAAAACGATGCCGAAGCCGCCTTCGCCGATTTGTTCCAGGAGCTTGTAAGGTCCGATCTGCGTGCCCGGCCCCTCCACCACTTGGCCGGCTGCTCCTTCCAGAAACCGGCCCGCTTCCTCGTCGGCCAGCAGCAGATCCTCAATTCGCGCCCGCAAGGCGGCATCGTCGCCGCAGGCCTCGGCCAGAAACGCGGCGCGGTCCTCGGGCGATTGCCGCGAGAGCGCCGCGCAGAAGACTTCCATCACTTGCTGGCCGGAAAGTTGCATAACCTTATCATCCTCCCCTGCCGGGAGAGGTTGGCGTGAGAGCGGGGCGCGAACGTGGCCCATTTATAATGCCCGGTTTCCCGCCGAAGTGCGCCGGGCTGCGATGATCTTTTTTTGCAAATGCTCCGAATTCTTCGTCGCAGCCGCATCTTGAAGGCGCCGCGCCCGCGAATCGCATCGAAGTCCACGTCGGCCTTCGCCAGTCCCACGCCCTTGGCGTCGTTGCAGAACCCGGCGGCTTGCGTCGCTTGCTTGGCGGTAAGGATCCCACCGGCCGCCGTTTTTCCACACGAGTTACTTCGACTTCTTCTCGGACTCCCGTTCCATCACTTGCTGGCCGGAAAGATGCATGACCTGACACCGGGCACTACCTGGCCCCTTCTATAATGCGCGATTTGCGGTCAAAGTGCGCCGCGCCGGCCCAATCTTTTTTTGCGGGATTTGGGTCCGCGCCCTGGTAGGGTGGGCATTGCCCACCGTGAACATTCCTTACCGCCGCGGCAGGCCGAGCCACCGCGGCACGCGCGCCTTGTAGGTCCGGTAGGCATCGCCGAAGCGCGCCTCCAGACCGCGCTCCTCTTGCGGCACCTTGAGGAAATTCGTGATCGTGAAGCCGGTGGCAGTGAAAATGAGAATAAAAACGCTGCCGTAATAGAGCGCCCAGCCGAGTACGACGATCAATAGGGAGAGGAACATCGGGTTGCGCGAGAAGGCAAAGGGACCGTGCGTGATGAGCACGCGTGAAGTGGCCGACCAAAGGCGCTCGCCCTCATCCAGCTCCACGATCTCCGGGAGCTTGGAGAACTGGGCGCCCATCACGCTGTACACCCAGATCAGGCCCATGACTCCAACCGTGACTGGAACCAGGCCGAACCGGTTCCAGGTCGCTGGTCCGCTTTCAGTCCAACCGTACCTGGGAGCGACGAGCGACATCGCCCAAGGAAGCACGGCCACGAAAAATGAATGAACAACCAACACAATTGGCATACCGAGAAGAAGGCACGTCCGCCGCCGGATGCGGATCCGTCGGGACGGCTTCCCGTCGGAGACGTGAGGAGTGGTCATCGCTTCATCTTCGCTCCGGTTCGCTCAGCGCTTCGTACAACCAGGCACGGGCGTAGGCCCAATAGCGATCGGCGGTGCGCCGCGGCAGATCGAGCGCCGCGGCGGCCTCTTCCTGGGTCATACCGGCAAAGAAACGGAGCGTGACGAGGTCGGCACACGGTTTATTCTCCACGGCCAGCCGCTTGAGCGCCTCGTCGAGCGCGAGCAAGTCGTCATGCGAGGCATTGTCGACCGCGATCAGGCTGTCGAGATCGACCCGCCGCCATCCTCCGCCGCGTTTTTGGCATTTTTTGTCGCGTGCCCGATTGATGAGGATGCGGCGCATCGCCTCGGCCGCGGCACAAAAGAAGTGGCCGCGGCTGTCCCACTGCGGGTTCTCGCCGCCGCCGACCAACCGCAGGTACGCTTCGTGGACCAGTCCGGTCGCATCGAGCGTCTGGCCGGGCCGCTCATGAGCCAGCTTGCGCGCGGCCAACCGGCGCAGCTCGTTATAGACCAGCGGCAACAGATCCTCGCTGGCATGCGGGTCGCCTTGCTCGATGGCGGGCAGGATGTGCGTGACATCGTTCATCGCCCCTGAACATAACCAACCCGACGCCGAATAGCAAAAGATTTTGGGTTCCGAGCGGATGCCGCCGGCTTGCCCGGCGGAGGTTCACGTTGGCCGTCTACAGGACGACGCGCCCGACAGCCGCTTGCGGTAGCGGGCCGCCGCTTCCAGGTCACCCTCCCGCTTGCGGAGCAAGCGGGCTACGTAGCCCGCTCGCTGCGGATGCCGCCGGCTTGCCCGGCGGAGGTTCACATTGGCCGTCTACAGGACGACGCGCCCGACAGCCGCTTGCGGTAGCGGGCCGCCGCTTCCGGGCCACCCTCCCGCTTGCGGAGCAAGCGGGCTACGTAGCCCGCTCGCTCCGCGGGCGGATCGGCGATCGGGAGGGCGAACGGTGGTGGTTGGCGGAGCGTCAGCCGTGCCTAAGAATTGAGCAGCGGCGTCGGGCGGCTGCCGCGACCCGCTCGGCCGCGCACGGTGGGTGTAAATTTACACCAACCGATGAAACACGGCGTTTTTGCCAATCGGTTAACCTGACAGAGGGTTTTTGGCGGCTGCTCAAATGATGTGCATAGTGGTCATCTGGCTGCCTGTTCTTTGAGCACTTCTATTGTTCGTGCGGCGAAGCAGCCCCGCCGGCGTTCGTCGAGCTGGTGTGACAAACCGAAAAGATCCGGTCCCAAGCCAGCGGCGCGGTAGAACGAGAGGAATGACAGAAAGATTACAGACAGAAAAATGAAATGAACGATCGCGGTCCTGAATCCAAAATCGAAAATCCAAAATCACCCCACCCCCCAGATTTACCGTTGCGGCGGCGGTTTTGAAGGCCGGACCGGCATTGCCGTAACCCGTTTCAGTAAAACGGTTTATAACAAGGAACGGCACTGAAGCGACATTTATTTTTGACAACGGTAATTGTTTTTCCGCAAGGGTAATTCGCGGGCGGCAATTTCGCCGGACCGTCAGCGGGTCGGCTGCCGAAAACGCACCGCCGGGCGGACATGAGAAACCGAAAACGGCGGCCCGCCGCCGCGGGTGACGGGTCGGGCAGCACGACGCTCAAGCGTCGCGCCGGGTCTTTGACAACTTGGTTCTGAATGCGTTCCGCGGGGGTCACCCCGCCCGGCGGAACTCGTACGTCGCCACGCCGCGGGCGGAATCGAAGCTGACGATCGGCAACGTGGGTGGTGGATCGTCGCCCGGATACGCCTGGCGGTCGATCGGAAAATCGTGCTGGGCCGGCTGACCCGCCGCGCAGTAGGCCACGGCCTTGATCTGCGTGTGGGCCTGTAGCAGCTTGTCGACGAGGTAGCGCACCTTTTCGCTCTGGGCCGCGCCGGGCACCACCTCCCAAACCACCAGCCGCAGCGTGCCTGGCATCCCGGCAAACGGCTCATAGTCGATCAACACCCCCAGTTGGTCCGGACGGCGACGCTGATCGCCTTCGATCAGGCCCTGACGCCACAGGCAAGCATAATCGCGGCAGCTCGCGGGACGGCGATCGTAAATGCCGCAGCCTGCCTGGCAGACGTGCCGGCAAGCGGTCTGGCTGGGCTTGCCTAACTCGCGGACCGATTTTACCGCGCAGCAAGCGGTGCAATCGCCGCAGGAGCGGCCGGCGGCCCGTCGGGCCACGATCTCGATTTGCTCGGGCGGCAAGCCATGTGCGCGGGCCGCTTCCACAAGCGGATCCTCGCCAGCCGCCATGCTGCTTTCCATGGACACCCCCCCGAAGGACATTCGCGGGGCTAAAAAAAGCCCCTTGGGGTCTTTCGGTATCCGTCGAATGCAAGATCGGCCGCTCTGGCATGGCCGCCATAATCCGCACGACCGACAGATTTGGCTCTGTCACGGACCAGCCGTCATAGGGTAAACTACAGGGGACGCGGCCCATGATGAGGCGTTGCAGCGAAAATCAGCGCCTCACTTCCGGCCGCGTGACGTAGTTTCCGTTTGTCTGGGTCGGTCTGGGCGGTTAGAATGTGCCGTTTCTGATGGGGGTTGGTCCAAGGAGTTCCTCGGTGCAGATTCGCATCTCGACGCGGCATGGTCGCCTGAGCGAGGCCACCCAGGCCAAAATCTCGGCCAAACTCGAACGTTTGCCACGGCTTTTCGAACGCCTGACGGCCATCGAACTGACCGTCGATCTCGAGCAGAAAACCGCACCCGCCGTGGATTTGCGGGTCTCGGCGGAGCACAAACACGACTTCGTCGCCACGGAGCAGGCCGAAGAACTGATGGCTTCCGTCGATGGCTGCCTGCACAAGGTCGAGCAACAATTACGCAAGTACAAGCAGAGAATTCAAGATCATCATAAACGTGTGGGCACCAAACCGTCGCCGATCGCCAGTGAAGAAAGTGCGGCGGAAGAGTGACGAGCATACAGAAAGGAGAGGTGCATGAAGTTTGCCGACTTCGTGAGCCGCGAGGCGATCAGGGCCGATTTGACGGCCGACGACAAAGAAGGGGTGATTCGCGAGATGCTGCAGGCCCTGTTGGCCGCCAACAAGGTCGCCGAAGGCGAGTATGAGGGCATCGTCAAAGCGATCATGAAACGCGAGGAACTGGGCAGCACGGGCATCGGCCGGGGGGTGGCCGTCCCGCACACCAAGCACCCCAGCATCGACCATTTGGTCGGCACCGTGGCGGTCAGTCCCGAGGGGGTCGATTTCGACAGCCTCGACGGCGAAAAGGTACACCTCTTTTTTCTGCTGATTTCACCTCCAGACCGTCCCGGCGACCATCTCCGGGCACTGGAGAATGTGTCGCGTCAATTGCGCGACGAAACGTTCTGCAAGTTCCTCAAGCAGGCGAAGAATCCGGAAGACATTCTTCAACTGCTCGACGAGGCAGATAACAACCAATTTGTATCCTGAGACAATTCGTAGCGAGCTTTTTCGGCCCTGCGGCCCGCCCCGTCCGGGCGGCCCGGCACGTCTGATGGCCGGCTGTCCAATCCGATGAGCATGAGAGCGACCCGAACCGTCGTCGTCACCAATCCGCAAGGATTGCACGCTCGGCCTGCCGACCTGTTTGTGAAGACGGCCACCCGCTTCGCATCCAAGATCGAGCTGGTCAAGGGGCGCGAGCGCGTCGACGGCAAGAGCATTCTCTCGTTGCTCACGCTGGCGGCCGTGGCCGGCACGCAATTGCTGATCGAGGCCGACGGGCCCGATGCCGAACAAGCGCTCGATGCGTTGGCGAAGCTGGTCGAACAGAATTTCGCCGAGAACGAATACATGCGCGAATAGATGCAGAAACTGCAGGGAATCGCCGTCTCGCCGGGCATCGCCATCGGCGAAGCGCTGGTCATGGACACCGAGGGGTTCCGCATCCCTCGGCGGTTCCTGACGCGCGACGCCGTCGACGAGGAGCTCGACCGCTTGCGCCGCGCCTTCGCCGCCGCCGCCTCCGAAATCGAGCACAACCGCGACACCGTGGCCCGCGAGTTGGGCAGCGAATACGGCGCCATCTTCGAGGCCCACCTGCA
Source organism: Pirellulales bacterium (assembly GCA_035533075.1). NCBI lineage: Bacteria > Pseudomonadati > Planctomycetota > Planctomycetia > Pirellulales > Pirellulales bacterium. The sequence goes on from DATLUO010000064.1 coordinate 53,656, forward strand.
GATGCTCCGCGACCCGCGGCTCCGCAGCGAGCTGGACCAGATGATTCGCGACCGGCATTACTCGCCCGAATATGCCATCAGCCGCACGTTGCGGCGCTACGTGAAGGTCTTTCAATCGCTCGATTCGGGGCCGATGCAGCAGCGGGCCGGCGACATTTTCGACATCGAAAAGCGGCTGTTGCGAAACCTGCTGGGGCGCCGCCGCGAGGAGATTTCAAGCCTCACCTCACCCGTGCTCGTGCTGGCGCACAATCTCACGCCCAGCGAGACGGCCAATCTCGACCGCCGCTACGTGCGGGGATTTGTCACCGAGATCGGCGGCGCGGGGAGCCATACGGCCATCGTGGCCGAGGCGCTGGAGATTCCCGCCGTGGTCGGCACCGGTCCCTTTCTGAGCGATGTTTCCGGCGGCGACCTGGTGATCATCGACGGCGATCAGGGACTCGTCGTTCTCCATCCCGACGAAGAGACCATTGCCCGTTACCGGCACGAGATCGAAGAGCGCCGGACCATGACGGCGCGGCTGGAGAGCTTGCGCGACTTGCCGGCCGAGACGGCCGACGGCGTGCGCGTGCAGCTTTTGGGAAACATCGAGTTTCCGCACGAAGTGGCGCACTGCCTGGAGCGCGGCGCCGACGGAATCGGCCTTTATCGCACCGAGTTTCTGTATCTCGGCTCCGACGTCGAGCCGGACGAAGAAGCTCATTATCAGGCCTACGCCGAGGTCTTGAAGGCGATGGAGGGCCGCCCGGTGGTCATTCGCACGCTCGACCTGGGCGCCGACAAGCTGGCGAATTACTCGCCGGACGTGGAGCGCAACCCGTTTCTCGGCCTGCGCAGCATCCGGCTGTCGCTGCGCAACCTGCCGCTGTTTCGCACGCAGCTTCGCGCTATTCTGCGGGCCAGCGCGTTGGGCGACGTGCGGATCATGTTCCCGCTGATTTCGACCATGCTCGAACTGCGGCAGGCGAAAATGGTGGTGGCCGACGTCATGGAAGACCTTGAAGAGCACGGCCTCCCCTTCAATCGCGCCGTGAAGGTCGGCATGATGGTCGAAGTCCCCTCGGCCGTGATGATGATCGATCACTTCGTGGCCGAGGTCGACTTTTTGAGCATCGGCACCAACGACTTGATTCAATACACGCTGGCGGTCGACCGCAGCAACAAGGACGTCGCCACGCTGTACACCGCCAGCGACCCCGCCGTGCTGAAGCTGATCGAAATGACGGTCAACGCGGCGGGCCGCCGGCAAATACCCGTGAACCTGTGCGGGCAGATGAGCGGCAACTCGCTCTACACCCTGTTGTTGCTTGGCCTGGGACTGCGGCAATTCAGCGTTCCGCCCAGCGCCATTCCGGAGATCAAGAAAGTGTGCCGCAGCGTCACGATCGGCCAATGCGAGGCGGTGGCCGCGCACGTGATGACGCTGGAGAACGCGCGTGACATCAAATCTTTTCTCAAGGAGGAACTGAAGAAGGTCCTGCCCGAAATGGTGGGATAAGAATTTCGTTTGGATAAACTGTGCTGTCCGGACCGCAGAAACGGATCGGCGGAGACGCCGGGCAGCCAACGTGTTTCGGAAGGTCGCGCCACGACGGCAGTGGCGCACCAGAGCGAACCTATGGTTCGACAACGAGTACGCATTCGTTTTCGTAAAGAGAAAGACCTGAGGCTGATCGGCCATCACGATCTGGCGCGCGCCTGGGAGCGGATTTTTCGCCGGGCCGGCGTGGCGCTGCGCATGAGCGAGGGATTTCATCCCAAGCCGCGGATGGTGTTCGCCTCGGCCCTGGCGATGGGAGTGATCGGCGCCGACGAGGTGCTCGACGTGGAGCTGGCTGACGCCTGGTCCGTCGAGCAATTGCGCCCGGCTTTGACCGCCCGGCTTCCCGATGGCCTGAGCATCAAGTCGCTGGAGATCCTGCCGGCCGACGCGCCGCGGTCGCGCGTCGAGCGCGTGACCTACGCGCTCATCGTGCCGGCCGAGCGACGGGCCGCGTTGGCCGAGCGGCTGCACGGTAGCCCGCTTGCTCCGCAAGCGGGACCGCGCCGCGATCCCGTCGGATTCGTGGAGCAGATCGAGCTGACCGGCGACCGGTTGCACTTCACCGCACGGGTGACGCCGCAGGGCACGGCACGGCCGCGAGAGCTGCTGGCCTGGCTGGGTCTCGACGATCTCGACGAGCAGGGAATCTACCTCACCCGCACGACCGTGGAGCTGGCCCCATGAGCCCGATCCCCGTCGAGTATGAAAACGAAAGGCTTGCTCTTCCGCTTTGCCGAACAAGAAAGCGAGAAAATGAAGCAAGAGATGCTGATCAACGTGTCGCAGCCGGAAGAGTGCCGGATTGCGATTGTGGAAGATACAGTTCTGGAAGAACTCTACATCGAACGCACCAGCCAAGACAACTACGTAGGCAACATCTACAAAGGCCGCGTCGTCAACCTGGAGCCGAGCATTCAGGCGGCGTTCGTCGATTTTGGCGTGGGGCGCAACGGCTTTTTGCACATCAGCGACGTCGAGCCGCAATACTTTCGGCAGGGAGGTTACGATCCGTTTCGTCCGATCGAGTCGGGCGGCGGCCCGTCGCGCGGCGGACCGTCGCGCGACTTCGATATGGGCGACGATGACGATGTGGACGCCAACGGCGGCAACGGCACGCAGACGGCCCAGCGGCGGCAACGGCGGGTCCGTCCCGGAGCGCGTCCGCGCGTCAAGCCGCCCATTCAGGAAATCCTGCGGCGCGGCGACGAGGTGCTGGTGCAGGTCATCAAGGAAGGCATCGGCACCAAGGGGCCGACGCTGTCCACCTACATCAGCATTCCCGGCCGCTATCTGGTGCTGATGCCGGCGTTGGGGCGCGTGGGGGTCTCGCGCAAGATCGAAGACGACGCGGCCCGCCGCACGCTGCGCGACGTGATGTTGGAACTGAGTCCGCCCAAGGGACTGGGCTTCATCGTGCGCACCGCCGGCGTCGATCGCACCAAGAAAGAGCTGTCGCGCGACCTGGCCTATCTGTTGCGGCTGTGGAAGGTGATCGTGCGGCGGATCAAAAAACATCCCGGACCGGTCGGCATCTACGAAGAAAGCGACATGATCATCCGGACCATTCGCGATGTTTTCACCGGCGACGTGGATGCCATTTACATCGACGAGCCGACGGCCTATGAGCGGGCCAAGGAATTCCTGCAGATCGTCATGCCGCGCTACGTCAACCGGCTCAAGCTCTACGAGGGCAAGGAGCCGCTGTTCCACAAATACGGCCTGGACGACGAGATCAGCCGCATCCACAAGCGCGAGGTGCCGCTGAGGCAGGGAGGCGGCATCGTCATCGACCAGACCGAGGCATTGGTGGCGATCGACGTCAACAGCGGGAACTTTCGCGCGGACAACAACGCCGAGGAGACCGCCTATCAGCTCAACCTGACGGCCGCCAGGGAGATTGCCCGGCAGCTTCGGCTGCGCGACTTGGGCGGCGTGATCGTGAACGACTTCATCGACATGCGCAAAGAGCGGCACCGCCGCGGCGTGGAGCGCGCCCTGCGCGATGCCATGAAGCGCGACCGTGCCCGCACCAAGATTCTTCGCACCAGCCCGTTCGGACTGATCGAGATGACGCGGCAGCGCATCCGGCCGAGCCTGAAGCGGAGCGTGTACAAAGGCTGCCCGAGCTGCGGCGGCACGGGCGTGGTGAAGACCGCCGAGAGCATGGCGATCGAGGTGGTCCGCGAGCTGATCTTGGCGAGTCACTTGGAGGGCCTGTCGCGCGTGGCGGTGACGGTGGCCGAGGAGGTGGCGACCTACTTGAACAACAAGAAGCGCCGCGAGCTGTCGAAGCTGGAAGACGAGGCCGGCATCACCGTACAGATTTTCGGCAGCGAGTCGGCCGCGCCGGAGCACCTGCTGATCGAGTGTCACGACGCCAATGGCCGCGAGCTGAAGTTTCCGTCCCACTGATTTTCGCACAATGAGCGAGGAGCTGATACTGGCGAGCGGTTCGCCGCGGCGGCGGCAACTGCTCGCGCAGGCGGGCTACCGTTTTCGGGTCGTGGCGCCGCGCGAATCGGCGGAATGCGGAGTGTGCAGCGCCGAGACGCCGCCCGTCATGGTGGCCAGGCTGGCGTATCAAAAGGCCGCCGATGTTGCCGGGCGCATCGGCCGCGGGCTGGTGCTCGGCTGCGACACCGTGGCCGAATGCGCCGGGCGGATTTTGGGCAAACCCGCCGACGAAATCCGCGCGCGCGAAATGCTCGAGCTGCTGAGCGGACGCGAGCACCATGTTTACAGCGGAGTTTGCTTATGGCGCGTCCCTGACGGCCAGCCGCTGGTGGAGGTCGAGGTTACGACGCTGGCGATGCGGGTGCTTTCGCCGCGCGAGATCGACGACTATCTGGCCAGCGGTCTGTGGGAAGGGAAGGCGGGCGCCTTCGGTTTGCAAGACCGTTTGGGGTGGCTGGAAATCACCGCGGGCAGCGAATCGAACGTCGTGGGGCTGCCGCTGGAGCGATTGGCCGACATGCTGCGGCGCACTGGGTAGGGTGGGACCAGCGAGCTTGCGAGCGCCGGCCCACCATCGGCGAGGGAGAGACGGAGAGAGGGAGCGACGGAGAGACGGAGAGACAACCCGTAATGCGGCCCGCACTGTCCCTCCGTCCCTCCGTCCCTCCGTCCCTCCGTCCCTCCGTCCCTCCGTCTCTCCGTCCCTCCTCCTCTCCCTCCGCCGCCGCGGACGGCTCCGTAAACACCACGCCGCGGATAGCGCACAAGAGCGCCGTCTGCGACCGATGCGACACGCGCGTCGCATCGATGCCGCTGGGAGTTGACCAGGCGCAGGGCCTCGCGGACGAACGGCCCCGAGGCCCGCCACACCGGACCGGTGCGCCTGCGCTTGCCGCCCGCCCGCACTTTGGCCGCGCGCGGCCGGACCGGCGACGGCACTTTGGCAGCGTGCTGCCGAACTGGCTGCGTCCGGTGCCGGTTCGTCCGTCTGCACGATCGGCGCAAGTGCTTTCAGGGCCTGCCGTTGCGACGAAAAGCGCTCGGGGTGCTGCGCGGTCAGCCGCGACCAGTTGCGGGCGAGCTGCATGTAGCGGCGCGCGGTCCGTGCCGAGAGCCGCTTGTCTTTGTCCTGTTGGAAGTGGCTATAATCGACCACGTTCCGCACGGGGCCAACTCTTGCTCGGAGGAGATGACGATGAAAAAGCCGTTGTTGCTCACGTTGGCATTGGTGGTGCTCTCGGCCGGCGGCGTGGCGGTCTCGTTCGGGGCGCGCGACGACGCGAACGACAAGTCGGGTTCTGGATACGGGTCGGCCGCGGCGAAGGCGCATCCGGCTGAGGCAAAAGCCGTCCTGGCGGCAGCCAACGACTTTTGGGATGCGATGATGGCAATGCAAGCGACAGGGACCGCAACGTTTTCGGAAGACCTCCACCTCGGCTCGTGTAGGTTGCTTAATGCGGAGCGAGCATTGGCCGACACCCAAGAAGCCGAACAAGCGGCCCAGCTGGCCCACTGGCAGCGGATGGAGGACATCTATCGCAAGATCAAGGCCCTCTTCGACACCGGGACCAAGGGCGGCGAGCCGGACAAACTGGCGGCGGCCAGGTATTATCGTGCCGAAGCCGAATTGTGGCTGGTGGAAGCGGGCGGCACGGTTCCCGGCGACCGGCTCAAATGATTGCCGTGAACGCAAGGCGACTTCAATTCGGCACCCGCGAGTTGCTCAGGCTGACGTTCTCCTCGCTCATCATATTTTATAGCGGCTGAAATGGTATCACCTTTCGACGGCCTATCTGATCGACGTGGCTGTCTTGCCGAGCGGCATGGTCCCGGTGGCCAAGGCGCGGTAAGCTCTTCGGCATGCCCCACAAGAATGCTGATCGAGGCGACGCCGGTTACGTCGCCATCACATTCCCAGCCACATGGAGGTTCAACATGCAGCCGCGAATCGGTCCTCTGGTAGCAGCCATCTTGCTCGTTGTTGGCAGTCGTGCCGCAGCCGATACGCCGCCCGGCAAGAAGCCGTCGCGAGCGTCAGTGGCCGACGAAAAACTCCGCCAAGAGCTTCTCGACCGAACGCAAAAAGACCAGGCCGTGCGTAAGGAACTGCTGAGTCGAACGCCTGACGACGCCGAGGTACAGGAGATGGTACAGGTTGACCTCGATAACACCGCTTGGCTCAAACAGGTCGTCGAGTCGCATGGCTGGCCGGGCAACGCGTTGGTCGGCGAAGATGGGGCTTTTGCCGCTTGGTTATTGGTGCAGCACGCGGACCTTGATCCCGCGTTTCAAAAGAAGTGCCTCGGGCTGCTGGCGAAAGCGGTGGAAAAGAACGATGCTTCGCCGAGGAATTTGGCCTATCTAACCGACCGGGTACGTGTCAACGAGAAGAAACCGCAGGTTTACGGCACGCAGTTTGACCTTGTTGGCGGCAAGCTGAAGCCAAAGCCTATCGAAGACGACGCGCACGTCGATGACCGCCGCAAGCAGGCGGGCTTGGAGCCGCTCAGTGAATATCTGAAGTCGGCTGAAGCTGCGTTGCCTCCCGACAAAGCTGGGTCGTGAACGAGGACGCTGGCTCGTTGGCCGACGACGGCTGCGGCAAGGCCGTTCGGCTGCGAACGGATGCGCCAGACAGGCGTCGCGTGAAGAGCAGGGGCGCGACGGCTCGCCGCCTGCGAGCCGGCTTGCTTCGTGCCGCCCCGCCGTCGCTATGATAGGGGCATGGCCGAGAATCCGTACAAATCGCCCGTTGCTTTGGAGCGAGCAGAACGCGTGAGGCGTCGCCCCAAGAGGCATCGCCGAAAGTGGAGCGCCATGGAATCCATCGCATCCGCGTGTTTCGTTCTCGTCGCCATCTACCTCGGGGCGTTGATTTTCGAAGCGCTGTCCCATTGACCGGCCCGCTCGATTGCATCAGATGTTCCTTCGGGCCGATAATGCCCTGATCGACGAGGCCATCACTCTCGCGACGACTGCCATACCATGAGCCGACGATTTCAGTTCAGCTTGGCCAGGTTGTTTGCAGCAACGGTGTGCTGCGCGCTCGCCGCCATCTCTACGAGACACATCTTTTACGTCCGGCGTATTGAAATGGGGGAAGCGTTGGCGTGGACCTTAACCGGCTGCGTCTCGCTGGGTGTGGCAGTCGCCGTGCTAACGCAAAGCGATAACCTGGGCGTCGTCGCGGCAATAATTGCTGCGGTCGCCATTATTCTTTTTGGTTGAAATCAGGGACTCCGCACATGCCCCGCCCGCAATTCACCCTCCGTGCGTTGCTGGTGGCCATGCTGGTCGTGGCCGCGTTCTTTGGGGGCATGGTTGCGCAGAAGAGGCTCGACCAACGTGTCATCGAACGCTCTGGCTTGCGTCTGGAAACGACGACGATGCCCGACGGGACGTTCCAGACCCGGCTGGTGGATCCCGGCGGAAACCAGCTAGGAAAAGTGCGAGATTAAGCGCGGCCACCGGCCAATTCCCCGGCCACACAGGAATAACGCACTATCCGGAAGCGATAGCCGGCGCGAACGGCCAGCAAGTGGCTTACCTCGTCTTGCCCGACGAGGAAATCGAGCTGCGATTGATTCGGCCACTGCGGTTCAGCTATCAGCATGCAGCTTGTGGAGAGGTGACACGAATGGGTTTGACGATCGCCCAGACGTTTGCTCGCCGGCCGTCGTTTGACAGCCAGGCGTTTTGCGTTGCGTGCCGAAGGCATTTTCCCTTGAAGACGTTCGGCGATGACGAAACGATGCCACAGTATCACTTTTTTTGGGAGGATGGTTCGCCGGTCGGGACCTAGGCATTGGGGTCGGTGGCGGTATAGCGTCTGGACCGCTACCGCCGGTTTCTTTCCAGGCTATTTGCTGTGGGAAAAACACGCGGTCCAGGCCTCGGACGGCGGTTGCTGCTTGTCCCAATCTTGCATCCAGGCAACGAAAACTGCAAGCAGGACGAAGGTGCGACAGCTTCACGGTCGGGGCTCCCGCGGGCATCGCCCAAAGCAAAGCCAGTGAATCAAAACGGCAAGGAGGCCGTTGACAAAAGGCGAATCGAGAACTGAAGTTGGCCGCGTGGGACTCCGGATGGTCGAGTCATGGCTGGCTCCGACAAATAAGGAACGGAAAACCGACCCTCGACCCCCGCAGGGCATCGACCGAAATCAAGCGGGCTGCGGGCACCGGCTCAAGAACTTGAGCGGCCGGGCTTTGCCGGGCCGACGATCGTTGGATGTTCGCGAGCATCAATAAATTCTCTCTACGTTCGGCGGGGATGACGGTTGTTTTAACGCTTCCGTGAGGCGGTTGCCAACATCGTCGATGATAGCCGCTCAAAGTCAGCCTGACCGCCTGGCCACCAGGTGGCTCTGGCTAGCAGGCCCAGCCCGGCGGTAGACTCTAGGCTCGTAAGTAACAGGCTCGTAAATAACCCTGGGCGAATCGCAACCGGTAAACTTGCCATGCCAACCAACCGAAAACCTGATGACGAACGGACGCCGGAAGACGCCCGACGCGCGGCCGAAGATTCGATCGAGCTGGCGAAAGTGCTGGCCGGCGAAAGCGCCATGAGCGACCAGGAATTTCTGGAGCGGATGGCCCGCAGCGACGACATCGTGTGCCTCGACGCCGAGACGGACGGCATGACGCACAACATCCTACTCGGCGCCCAGGTTGCCCGTGAGATGATCGAGGCGGCCGAATATGAAGACGTGGTGAGCAAATGGGCCGAAGAGAGCCAGCGTCGCTGGCGCGAGAGCAAGTTTTTCAAGCTCTGGCAGGCCGAGCAGGCGGCTGGCCGCGCCCCGCACAAGGCCTTCGAGGAGCGGGGCTGGGAGCCGTAGGGCCGTGGAGGTAGGCGCGGTCCAGGCTCTCGACGGTCGCCTGCGGAACCGATTCTTAACTGCCGATTGATTGCACCCTGTCGCGTCGGGGACGACAATCAACCGTGACCCGACTACCGTATGAAGCAGCCCGACCATCCGCCGGCAACACGCGGCGAACCGGCTAAGTAATAATTCGGTGCTCTTTGGCGGCGTCACCATCATTATCTTCACACGATGAGGATTCCTCTATGCGACCTGTGCGACAACATGTTCTGAACCGGCGCCTTCTGGTCGTGTTCGCCTTGACCGGCATGGTTGGTTCTTGGGCGATGGCCGAAAAGCTTTCGCCGGCCGTCTTCGCGGCGGTTGCCGCCGGGGCCGAAGATGAGGCGGTGGTGCCACATCCCGACCCGACCTTCAAAGGCGTCGCCAAGCACACACTGGCCGGTTCCAAGCCGGACTTTCCAGCAGCGGTAGCGGCCCCGAAAGAGGCACCCAACGTCCTGTTGGTGCTCATCGACGACGCCGGCTTCGGGAACCCGTCGGCCTTCGGCGGACCGATTCAAACGCCCACGCTCCAGCGACTGGCCGATCAAGGGCTGCGCTACAATCGCTTTCACGTGACGGCGCTTTGCTCGCCGACGCGCGCCGCGTTGCTTTCCGGGCGCAACCATCATGCGGTCGGTTTCGGCTCGATCGCCGAGATCGCCGGAGGCTGGCCGGGCTACAATGCCACCTGGCCCAAGAGCGCGGCGTCGATCGCTCAGATTCTGCAAGGCAACGGCTATTCGACGGCCGCCTTCGGTAAATGGCACCTCACGCCCGACAACCAGCAGGGCGCGGCCGGTCCGTTCGATCGCTGGCCCAACGCGCTGGGCTTCGACTATTTCTACGGCTTTTTGGGCGGCGAAGCAGGGCAGTACGACCCCGTGATGACCGAGAACAACACAACGATCGGTGTGCCCCAACAGAAAGACTACTACCTGCCGACCGATCTTTCCGACCGCACGGTCCGCTGGATTCACGATCAAAAGACCCAGTCGCCCCAGCGGCCGTTCTTCATCTATTACGCCACCGGCGCGAGCCACGCGCCGCATCACGTGCCTCACGAATGGGCCGACAAATACAAGGGCAAGTTCGACGCAGGCTGGGACAAGTATCGCGAACAAACGTTCGCGCGGCAAAAGAAGCTGGGCATCATTCCGGCCCACGCGAAGCTCACTCCGCGCGAACCAGCCTTCCCTGCTTGGGACTCCATTGCGCCCGAGGTGAAAAAGCTCTACGCCCGGCAGATGGAGGTTTACGCCGGGTTCCAGGAGAATGCCGACTATGAGGTGGGCCGGGTGGTGAAAACGATCGACGAGTTGGGGCTGGCCGACGACACGCTGATCATTTACATCTGGGGCGACAACGGCGCCAGCATGGAAGGGACCGAGACCGGCTCATTCAACGAGCTGACCATGCAGAACGGCATTGCGCTATCGGACAAGCAACAGCTTAAGCTGATTCAGGCTTACGGCGGCATCGAGGCCTGGGGAGGCCCGGAGATGGCCCCGCATTACGCCGCTGCCTGGGCCTGGGCGGGCAACACGCCGTTTCAGTGGGGCAAGCAGGTGGCCTCGCACTTCGGCGGCACGCGCAATCCGATGGTGGTTTCCTGGCCCAAACGCATCAGCGACAAGGGCAGCGTTCGCACGCAGTTCACACACGTGATCGACGTCGTGCCGACCCTTTTGGAAGTGGCCGGGATTGCGGCGCCCAGAGAGGTAAACGGGATCGAGCAGATGCCGATTCACGGCGTGAGCTTCGCCTATAGCTTCGACGATGCCGACGCGAAGAGCCGGCACACGCAACAATACTTCGAGATTTACGGCAATCGGGCGATGTATAAGGACGGATGGATCGCGTGCGCCCGGCTCGATCGCATCCCCTGGCGCATCGATCCGGCCACGCTGGCGAAGTTCTTGCCAGGCAAATGGCGGCCCGAAAACGACAAGTGGGAACTCTACCACATCGACGACGACTTCAGCGAGTCGCACGACCTGGCGGCCGAGCACCCCGAAAAACTCGAGGCACTGCAAGAACTGTTCTGGGAAGAAGCGGAGAAATACCAGGTGACTCCGCTCTTGGCCGGGTTTGCTCCCTTCTTTGGCTTCCCGACGCCGGCCGCGAACCGGACGAAGTTCACTTATTATCCGGGCACCGAGAACATCGGGTCCGGCATGATTCCGCACATTTACAGCCGTTCGTTTACGATCAGGGCGGACTTGCAAGTGCCCGACGACGGCTGCGAGGGCGTGATCGTCGCCGAGGCCGACCACCTGGGCGGCTTCTCGCTTTACGTGCAGGGCGGCAAGCTTAACTACACCTATAGCTTCATGGGCGTAAAGGTCGAAACGCTGACTTCGACCAGCAAATTGCCCAGCGGCGACGTCGAGGTGCGGTATGAATTCATGGCCGACGAAGAAGGGAAGGCCGGCACGGGCGGCAAGGGCCGGCTGATCGTCAACGGCAAGCCCGTCGGCGAGAGCCATCTCGACCATACCGCGGCCTTCCGCTTCAGCGCCTATGCCGGCATGGACATTGGCAAAGACAACGGGCTGACCGTTTCGCAGAGCTACAAAGACAAGGCACCGTTTGCCTTCACGGGCACGATCGAAAAAGTATCGTTCGACATCGCGCCCGGCAAAAAAGCGTCCCAGGGCAGATAAACCGCCTGCTGCTCGCGATCTTTGGCCGCGGCCACGTTGAATCCGGGTATCGCTTATTGCTCGCTGGTCCCGCCGGCTTTCACCACGCCGCCCTGCATCACGGCGATGAAGCGAGAGCGGTCCTCCAAGATGCCGATGTCGGCCAGCACATTGCCGTCGACGACGAGCACATCGGCCAGCTTGCCGGGCTGAAGCGTGCCAAACTCGTCGCCACGGCACATGATCTGCGCGCCGGTCTGGGTGGCGCAAGTGATCGTTTCCAGCGGCGAGAAGCCGACGTATTTGACGAAGAAGGTCAGCTCCTTGGCATAGTCGCCGTGCGGGTTCCAGGCGAAGCCGTAATCGCCGCCCATGCCGAGCCGGCCGCCGTGCTTGAGAATCCGCCGGGCACTCTCCGCTCCGCCCTCCAGTGTTTCCTGGTGCCCGTCGATCACGCGCTGCGACAGGCCGAACTCGCGGCCGCGCTCCACGCTGGCCTGCTCGAAGTACAAGGCCGGCACCACCGGCGTGTTTCGCACCAGCAGCATGTCGAGCGCCTCGTCGTCCATGAACGTGCCGTGCTCCAGAGTGTCGTAGCCTGCCCGCAGCGCATTTTTGATGCCTTCGGTCGCCCGGCAGTGGCCGGTGACTTTCAGCCCGTGGTTGTGGGCGGTCGCCACGCAGGCATGCATCTCGTCGAAGGTCATGCAGAGCGTGTGATGGTCGTTGTGGTCGGGCGCGGCGGCGTCGCCGGTGGGGTAGGTCTTGACCCATTCGACGCCGTCCTTCACCAGCTTGCGGACGGCGGCACGCGCTTCGTCCGGCCCGTTGACCAGCAACACCAGCCCCTCCATGCCGATCTTGCGGAAGTCGGGATTCCAGTCCATCAGCCCACCGACGCCGCAGATTTCGCGTCCGCTGGCCGCCAGCCGCGGGCCGAGCGTCACGTCGTCTTCGATGGCCCGTTTCAACCAGACGTCGATATTGAACAGGCTGCCGCCGGACCGGGCGGCCGTATAGCCGCACTCCAACGCCAGCCGGGCATTGTGCGCGGCCAGCAACGTCACGTACTCGACCGGATATTTGATGTCGAGGTCTTCCAGGTGGGCCACGTCGAAGTAGGTAGGATGGAAATGGGACTCGACCAGGCCGGGCATGATCGTGCCGCCGCGGGCGTCGATCCGCCGCGCATCGGGCGGAGCGTGCGGCGCCGACTCGGTGCGGCCGGCGTAGGCGATGCGGCCGTCGGTGACGACGACCGTGGCGTCCGGCAGCGGCTTGCCGCCCCTGCCGTCGACAAGCTGCCCGCCCGTGATGACCGTGGTTCCTGAGGCGAGTTTCATTCTTTCGGATCCGGGGATTTGCCGTTGCTGATTTCTTCCAGCACGGTTGTCGAAGCGAAGAGCGGGTTGCTGTCGGTTTGCCGCACCACGCCGACGCCAGCCGCCAGCCATTGCTGCTGCGTATTGGTGGCGAGCGTTTTTTTCATCACGACGGAAAGCTTCAGGCAGTGCGGATACTTGCCGGCGGGCGTCTCCACGTCTTCGAAGCCGAAGGCGGTGAACTCGAAATCGCCGCTCGTCGTTTTCGCGCCCCAGCGGTCGCCAATCTTGAACGAGGACGGCAAGTAAAGCCACTCCGGCGACTGCTCGTCGCCCTCCAACACCTGGTAAACCCCGTCCCGCGTCGCCCGATAGTAAATCAGCGTGTCGGGTATGAACGGCACGCCGGTGATGGTCGTCGTCACTTTGAAGTAGGACTTGTCGTTCAGCACCGTTCGCTCCGCCACGCGGTTCGTCGCCGTGGCCTTGCGTGGCGTTCCCACAGGCGGCTCGACGGTCACCTGGTACTTCATCACGCGGCCCAAAGCCAGCGGTAAGTATCGCGTGCCGTCGATCGGTTTGTGTTTGCCGCGCGCGGGTGGAGCAGCCAGGGAAAACGAGAGGCAGGCGGCGAGAATCGCGACGAGGTAGCACGCTCGGCTGAAGGCGAAGCAAGGTCGCGGTGGCTGGGGCAGGGCCGCGCGGCATGGCGGATTCCGCGTTAACGCTGGGACGCGGCGATGCCCCGGTGGCGAGGCCGCCACCGGGGCATCGCTGGCCGGCCGTGCGTTTTCGCAATGGCCCAACCGAACCCGGCCAGCTTCTGCCCCAGCCACCGCTGAGGCCGGCGGGCCAGGATTCCCGTTCGTTTTGAAACTCATTTGGCTGTCTCCGGAGCTTGACTGCCGTCGTCTCGCGCGAAGCGGTAATAGACTTCCAGCGCCAGCACGGCCAGCGCGGTGCTGTAAACGCGGCCCCCTTCGCCGCCGAATTGATCGTTCGGGTCCCAGCTTCCGCGGTTGCAGTCGGAGCCGTGCAGTTCGAGCGAAATCACGTGATTGCGGACCACGTCGTTCCAACGCTTCCACGGTCCGCCGCCCGCCATGAACATCGCCAAAGTGCAGTTGTACCAGAGATAGAAATCGCTGCCCCCGACGCGGCCGGCGCCCCAGCGGGCCTCGGCCTGATCGGCCAGATAGGCCGACGCCAGATGAATCAGCTCGGAATCGTTGTGGTGCGTGACGAACTCGTCGACCAACATTCCCACGCCGGTGGTGGCGTCGGTCACGAACCGCAGCCCCTGGTAATGCGTCCGCCCCGTGAGCGGATCGGCGGCGCGTTCGAAAAACGCCGTCATGCGAGAAAGGGTTTCGGCTTCCACGGGCAAATCAGCCTCTTTCGCCGTCTTCAAGGCCAGCATCACCCAGCCCGAAACCGACGTGTCGCTCGGGTTTCCCTTGTTCGACGTATAGCGCCATCCGCCGTCGCCGTGTTGCTGGCTTTCAATGAATTTGACCGCCTTGTTGGCCGCGGCGAGGTACTTCTCGTCCGGGTGCCGTTGCGCCGCCCGCGCGACGGCGCAGGCCTCGGCCAGCGCGAAGGTGGCGATGGCATGCTCGTACATATATCGCTGGTTATAGGCGGCCGGTTCGCCGGGCGCCTGGCCGAGCCGGTTGAGCGGGCCGACCAACTCGCCGTTGGGGCCTTGCCGCGCCACCAGCCAGTCGAGTCCGCGGCGCACGTTGTCGGAATAAGCGTGCTGGTTGAAGTCGTAATTGCCGCCGGCCTGGAAAGCCAGCACCGGCAGGCCCGTGAGCGCCGCGTCGTATTTTCCCCCCGGGCCCATGCACGGATGCTCCTGCTCGCACCGCGACGACGGGCCCGAACCGAGACAGTCGGGCCCCCAGTGGCCGTCTTCGGCCTGATGGCGCGCCAGCCAGTCGAGTCCGGCCGTGACCCCTAGTTCCGACTGCGGCGTGCCGCCGACTTTGCCGATCCACTTTTCGCGGTCGGGGCGCGTGCGTTGCGAATAGAGCCCCAAAGGCTCCGCGGGTGGTCCGGCCACCGGAAGCTTTCGCTCCTCTTTCGACAGACCGATCTCTTTTGGCGGCGCAAGCTCTTTCATGGCGACCGCTTCCTGCTTCGGCGGGGCGGCGCCCTCGGTCTTCGCCGCAGTGGCTGCCTGGACGGGCTTCGCCGGCACCGTCTTGGCGACGTCGTCCGACGCGGCGGGCTGCTTGTTCTTCTCCGCCGACTTCACCTCGGCCTCGGCGACCTGCATCGCGGGCGCGGCGGCTTCGGGCTTCTTGCCGGTGGTCCAGGCGTAATAGACGCCGCCGACGAGCAGCACGAGCAGTAGCAAGAGCGCCATGCTGGCCAGAACGTTGCGGCGCGATTCGCTGGCGTGAGCAGCGCCGGCTGCGGGCCGGCCGTGGCCCACGTCGGCGGACGTGAGATGCACAGGGCCGGGTGGGGGCGGTCGCTTTACGCTGCCGCCGGCCGCATGTGGCAACGGACGGCCACATCCGGGATGCGGACAATGGGCCGCGTCGTCAGGCACAGTTCGGTGGCAGGCAGGGCAGGTTTTCATAGGGCGTTAGGCGTTGGGCGTTGGGCGTTGGGCATTGGGCATTGGGCATTGGGCATTAGGCATTGGGCATTAGGACGGATTTGAAAATCGCGCCTAACGCCTAACACCCAAAGCCTAACGCCTTTCTCCAACCGGGCACGACATTCCACATTACTCCTTCTCCTCCTCGCCCTCCGCCGGCGGCAGCCGCCCGGCTGCCTGGTAAGCCAGCAGGCGAGAATTCTCGTCGCTGCTCGCAGCCGGCAGCGGGCCGTAATCAATATGCCCGACGACCAACGTCAATTGCCGCGACTGCGAGGCGCCGGGCCGGATCGTCAGTCCGGCAACTTCGTCGGCGGTCCAGCCAACGACGCATAAATCGCCGCCCACGCGCCCGTCGCCAATCTGGTTCTGCGCCAGCCGATACATGCTCCGCAAGTTCAGGCCGTCGTTGAATTGTTCGACAGTGACCGTCGATTTATCAAGCTGGTCCGACCACGAATCGGTCTCATCCGCCTTGCGATCGAGCAACTCGACGGTGACCGCGGCCCCGGCGCCGACCAGGCCGGCCCAGGCGCTATGCCGCGGCCCAATCACGCCCACGCCTTCCAATGCAAAACGCGTGTCGTTGGTCAGCCGGTAACGGTTGCCGCCCAAGGGCTGCCAGCCGAAGCCGCCCCCGGCGTCGAGCATCTCCTCGCTGTGAACCATGCCCGTCGTGTTCGACGAAATCTCCAGACCGTCCAGCGTCACCTGGGCCACCTCGTCGTCCTCGGCAAGCTGCGGAGTGCGCCGGTAGGCGACCGTGGTCAGCCCCTGGCCGATCACGCGCCGCTGTCCGGCCGCGAACGGCAGGGCCGCCGCCGACTGGTCGTCGAAGCGAAGTTGATAGCGTGTGCCCAAAGAGCTGTAAAGGGCCAGGTAGCGGGTCAGATGCCCGCGCGGATACGTGCCCTGAACTTCCAGCACGGCCAATTCGCTTTTCGATCGGGCAAAGCCGATGTCGAGCTGCGCCAAATAGACGACCGCCAACGCCCCGCCGATGGAAATCACCGGCGCCGCCGCCCAGGCCCATTCGACCCGTCCCAAGACGCGAAAAAAGCCCCAGTTGATCGGCACCAGGACCGCGATATAGGCGCCCAGCACCATCACCACGAACCGCGCGTCGGGCACCGTAATGCCGGCCGCTTTGCGCAGCGCGTCGAGTGCCACGTTCGAGGCCCCGCTGAAATCGTTCCAGCCCGCCGGGCCTGAGCCATACTGCGGCTCGCCTTCGCCCGCTTGAATCTGCGGCATCCCGAAGCGATTGAACTGGTTCGCTTGCTGGAACTCGTCGACCGGGGGCGCGGTGGGAGCGGCGCGAGTTCGCACCAGGTCGCCCAGCAGCTTGGGCGGAGCCTCGGCGTCGCGCGTGAAGTAGCGCACCTGGCTCACGCGCTGCGCGTCGTGCGACGGGTGCCCGTCGAGCCAATCGACGAACAGCGTTTCGTTGGTGAAGTGGAACTTGCGCGGCGCGCGGCGCAGCAAACAGGCGTTGAAGAAATTGTCGAAGCTGGGCCACTCGTGCAGCTCGCGCTGGCTGAGACGAAAGGCCGTCAGCACGATGCGTCCGCGGCCGACGCGGCGCTCGGCGACGAGCGGTTCTCCCGCCGACGCGACCAGCGTGGCGGCGTTCTCGGCCAGCTTGAGGTGGACGCCGCTCCAGGCACGCACGGCTTTGAGTACACGGTCGCCCTTGAGCCAGCCGGCGTTCAAGGTCTGGAGCGCGTCGACCGTGATCTGCCAGGTTTCGCCCGCCGAGGCCGGCAAGAACTCTTCCAAAAAACTCCCTTTGAGCGTGGGGAGCGTTTCGGGACCGCTGACGATAAGCTGCCCGCCCCAGTGCAGCCAATCGAGCATCGCCTGCTGCTGCTCGGTCGAGAGCTTCTTGGGTTCGAGGTCGTCCCAAATCACGTAGGCGATGCTCGTCCAGCCGAGCGTTTGCGAGGGCACCGGCGCCAGCGTCTTGATGTGCGGCAGTGCCACGCGATAGTGATGGGCATTGAGCGGCTCGATCAGCGCCTCGTTGGGCGCGGTGACCGAATCGAGGCTCTTCAAGAACGAGTAGGAATCGGGGTTCAGCGCCAGCACGAGAAGGTAATACTGGTGCGGCGGCATGGGGCGGATGGGCTGCGTCTCGCCGAACACGGGCGTGCCGCCCACGCCTCGCAGCAGCCGCGTGGCCACATTTTTGCCGCGGGTTTCCACCGGCGCGAAGACCGAAAACTCCAGCATCCGCCCTTGGCCTTTGGGCAGGATGACCGGCCGCGTAGTGCGCAGCTCGAAGGGAACTTCGTCAAGCGGCACCGGCCGGGCGGTCATATCGAGCGTTTCGCTGAGCAGTTCGCCGCGGAAGTCGAAATTGTTTGCCCGCGAAAGCAAGGAAGCGTTGGTCCAATGGCCCGGCTTGATGAACACCTGCTGGCGGTTCTCTTTGTCTTCCACACCGCCCGGCTGCACCGCGAACCGCAGAAACTCGAAGTTCGGCTTCTCCTGCTCCTTCTTCTTCAGTTCTTCGCGTTTGGCCTCGCGTTCTTCTTCGGTCAGCGGATCGTCGGAGCGGCAGCCGCGGCAGCCGACGACGGCCGGCGCCAGGCAGAGCCACACCAGCCAACCGACCGCGCAGCGCCGCGGAAGCCACTTTCGGGACGGCGGGGATGTAGGGGGGCGGCTTCGCGGATGGGCCATCGCTGTGTTCTGCCGCGTATTGCGGCTTGGTGCGGGCGGTGAGTCTCGTGTGGCAAGGCGTCTGTCATGAGTTTAAGCCTTTGCGGGCGGCAGAGAAAGTGTTCGCCGTCACTCTGTGCGGTTGCCGCTGCCCTCGACGCGATCGGCGACGAACGTGCGGTAATAGAGTGCGCACAGCAAGAGGTCGTCGTTGACGTCGGGCGGCAGGGCGAGCTTCTCGCGCAGCGGCTCGCCGACGTGCATGGCGATTTCCATCCGCCGCCGCCAGGGAAACGTTTGCCGCCGCTCGACGTAAGCGGCCAATGCCCGTGCCAGGCCGCGGCCCGGCTTGAACCCCGCCGGCAGCTCGGCCGCCAGCCGGACCGCTTCGGGCTCATTGATCTGCACCACGCCGTAGTGCCGCTGCGGCTCTTCGATGATCACCATCGTGCCGGCCGCCAGATCGCCCAAGCGCTGATAGCGGTCGTTCATCGTGGCCGTCGCCAGGCCCAGCAGGTAGGTGGGAAACGAGATTGGAAAGGAGCCTAAATCGAGCGTCGCCTGCGGCAGCGCATCGGCCGACCGTAGAAAGTTGCGCAGCACGGCTTGCCAGCCGTTGATGGGTTGCCCCTCGTCGGAGACAACCCGGATGCGCATGAGCCGCTTGCCGGGCGTCTGGCCGTTCCAATAGGCCTCGAACAGGCCGCCGTAAAACCAGTCCAGCACGAACCAGGCGACCATCCCCAACCCGACGCCCATGCCCTGCTGTCCCAGAACTCCGAAGCCAACGTAGAGCCCAAACCAAAGCATGGCGAGCGCCGCCACGCGGACCGCCACATCGATCAGATACGCCGGCAAGCGGCGAAACGGCCCCGCCACGCGGTACCGAAAGGCGATATTCTCAGGCGTGACAATCTCGATGCGCGTGTCGATCGGTGCGGCCTGAAGGTCCATAGTACACTCTCCGTCAGCAAACCACGAACGAGCAACCAGCAATCTACCGCAGGATGTAATTTTTCACGTCACCATTACGACTTGACGGGCTGGTAAGCCCATCCTCCCGCGTTACGCCAGCCGCTTGATCTCGGTGAACTCGTCGATCGACACCGTGGAGAGCGAGCCGTCGTCGAGGCGGAGCGTGATCTCGTCGCTGAACACTTTGTCGTCGAGGTTGCGGCGAAAGTGCAGGCCGTGGCGGCGGCGCGTCACGTGCTCCACCGTGCCCACGGTGCGGGTGGTCCAGACCTTCAGCCCCACCTTGATCTGATGGATCACTTCGATGCGATACCCCGGCCGCAGGCTGTTCAGTGCATCGCGTGTTGTCGGTTCGATCGCGGACATCACTCACACTTCCTTGGAATTGATCCAACTCATCAGGCGCCGCAAGCGGCGGCCGACTTCCTCGATGCCGTGCGAACGTTCGCGACGACGCATGGCCTTGAAGGCCGGTGCGTTGGCCTTGTTTTCCAGAATCCACTCACGCGCAAACTGCCCGCTCTGAATCTCCTCCAGAATCTTCTTCATCTCGGCCTTGGTCTCCGCCGACACGATGCGCGGGCCGCGCGTGTAGTCGCCGAACTCGGCCGTGTTCGAGACGCTGTAACGCATGTAGTTCAGGCCGCCTTGATAGAACAGATCGACGATCAACTTCAGCTCGTGCATGCACTCGAAGTAGGCCATTTCCGGCTGATAGCCGGCCTCGACCAGCGTCTCATAGGCGGCCTTGACGAGCGCGCTCACGCCGCCGCAAAGTACCACCTGTTCGCCGAACAGGTCGGTCTCGGTCTCTTCGGCGAAGGTGGTTTCAATCACGCCGCCCCGCGTGCCGCCGATGCCCTTGGCATAGGCCAGGCCGAGTTGCCGCGTCTTGTCGCTGGCCTCCGGATTCAGGGCGATCAAGCACGGTACGCCGCCGCCTTTCTCGAACTCGCTCCGCACCAGGTGGCCGGGACCTTTGGGGGCCACCAGCAGCGTATCGACGCCGTCGGGCGCCACCACTTGGCCGAAGTGAACGTTGAACCCGTGCGAGCACATCAGGATGTTGCCCGGCTGCAGATGCGGACGCACGCTCTGGCGATAGATGTCGCCTTGCACTTCGTCGGGCAAGAGCATGTTGACCATGTCGGCCTGCTCGGTCGCCTCTTCCACCGAAAGCGGTTTGAAGCCGTGGCTGACGGCCAGATCGTAGTTCGGGCTGCCCGGCCGCTGCCCCACCACCACGGTGCAGCCGCTGTCGCGCAAGTTCTGGGCATGGGCGTGGCCTTGCGAACCGTAGCCCAAAATGGCGATGGTCTTGCCTTTCAACAGCGAAAGGTCGGCGTCTTTGTCGTAGTAGATTTTGGCGGGCATGGCAGAAACTTCTTAAAGGTAATAGGGCGCTACTTTGAATCGCTGGCTAATTCGGCCGTCTTGCGTGCCCCGCGGACCATGGCGATGCGGCCGGTGCGGACGAGCTCCTTGATGCCGAAGGGCCGCATCAGTTCGATGAATGCCTCGATCTTGCGTTCCGGTCCGGAGATCTCGATCATCATTTCTTCGGGACAAACGTCGAGGATGCGGCCGCGGAAGACCTCGACCAACTCCTTGATCTCGCTGCGCATGCCGCCGTTGGCGGACGACACCTTGATCAGCATCAGGTCGCGTTCGACGAAGTCTTGCGAGCTGACGTCCAGCACGCGGACCACGGTGACGATCTTTTCGAGCTGTTTGCGGACTTGCTCCAGCACGCTATCGTCGCCGACGACGACGAAGGTCATCCGCGAAAAGTGCGGGTCTTCCGTCTCGCCGACGGCCAGGCTATCGATGTTGTAGCCGCGCGAGGCGAGCATGCCCGAAATGTGCGCAAGCACTCCCGGCACGTTCTGGACCACGGCGGACAACACATGACGCATGCCGGACTCCGACCCCAAGGAAAGCCACTATCGTAGTTTGCCGTGCCCAGAGCGACAAGGGGCGGCAGGGGCGGCATCGCCACCTGCCGCCGCAGCCGACGCTGACCTCCGCCAACGTCAACGGCCGCGGCGAGCAATCGCGGGTCGCCGCTACCGACGTCCAACCACAAAGAGCACGAAGGGCACAAAGAGGTCGATCTGGCTCTTTGTGTTCTTCGTGCCCTTTGTGGTTCGCTTCTTTGGCAACGGACTACGGGCAACTGACTACGGATCCTCCTGTGACTTTTGGACTTTCGACTTTGGACTTTGGACTTGAGGCTCCGCTCCGCGGCTTTCATTCAACGCCGCCAGATCCCAGCGAGTCCGGCCCTTTTTGGTTTCGGTTGCTGGTGACGAGCACATAACCCTTGTCCTGACATGCTTGCCAGACTTCGGCGTCGGCAGACTCAGCATCGAGACCGACGTCGTCGAAAGTTGCGTAACGGATGCCGAGCGCCTCCCAGAACTCAACCCAGGCGTCGGAGGTGAGCAAATCCACGAGGAAGTCGACGTGCCCTTGAATGTTCACGTCAGCAAGGATGCCCGTCACCGTTCGCACCCTGGGCTAAACGTTGGCGCAGTCTTTCTTGAATCGCCGGCCATTTTTCGCGGGCCCGGCGTAAGAGCTCTTCGACGTGCGGCGGATTGCGGCGCGTGGCGTTCCGCTCGCGAATGCGGCGGTCCTCTTCCATCACTTCGTCGCGATGCTCGTCAACGTAACGCTCCACCGCCTGGATCTCGGCCACGGAAAGACTCGGCATGATCTGGCGAATCTCTTCGTAGCTGTATTTCAACTGGAAGTAGGGCACCAAGTCCTGCACGGTAATCCGGCTCGTCGAGAGCTGCGGCCCCCGGCCCTTATCGACAATCGTGATTTCAGCGTTCAGGTCACATCCCCCCATTCGCCCCCGCTCTTTATTCTATCGTCGGCAGTCTTTGAACAGAAGCGAACAAAAGGCAACGAAGAAAGGCATAGGCGTGATGCCCCGGATTTCCATGCCAACCCTATGCCTGCTGCATTAGTTCCCCTATCTCGCGGCTGGGCTCTTTGGCACCCCATCGATCCGTTGCAACAGTTTATTGGCGAGGTTGGGTGAGCCAGGAAGCCCCAACCTTAGGGCGCTTTTGAGGTAAGCCTTGGCCGTTTGCCGGTGTGGCTCGAACCGCGCCAGCGCGAAGGCGGCGTAGCAGCGGACTTTCAAGTCGACCAGGTGGTTTGCCGTCACGATGCGCTCTAAGGCGGGCACCAAGGGCTCCGCGTGCGGACCGAGTTCCCACACCGTGTCGGCGATCTTATCAGCGACGTTGTCGAATGGGTCCCCTCCGAAGCTGAACATACTTGCGGTACTTCCGATTGCCGATCTTCGCTCCCACTCCAGCAACAAACTCCGCATGCGGGGAACGAGAGAAGGGTGGGTGGGGTCGATTCTGGCCAGCGTCAAGACAGCTCCTCCCCTGATCGACCGATCATCGAAATTGGCGAGTCGGAGAAGCTCAGGCACCGCGTCGCGCGCTCCCGAGCCTATGCCAGCCAGCGCATCGAGGCGAGCAAAGTATTCGCCCGGAAAGTAGTCGTATTCGTCCGAGTCGGGCAACTGCCGTATGGCTTTCAGCGATTCCAGGAGCTTGGGGACGACCGCCCTTGCCGTCGGGCCGATATGGCCGAGCGCCTCGGTCGCCGCATCGCACGAATCCTCGTCGTCCAGCAACTCGATAAGACGAGGAACCGAATCCTTGGCCGTCTGGCCGATCCGACCCAGCGCCTCGGCGGCCGCGCGACGCACGTCCCGGTTGTCGTCTTGCAAGGCTGCGGTCAAATAGGACAGCTCGGGACCATTGGAGGCCATGCCCACAACTGCGTCCTTGGCCGCCGGGCCGACCCGGCCCGCCACCTCAGCGGCCGCGCGGCGGACGTTCGGGTTGTCGTCTTGCAAGGCTTCCGTCAAATAGGAATGCAGGTCGGTTGCCGACTCGAGGAGCATCGCAAGAATCTCGTCCGCCGACGCGCCGAATTCCGAGATCAGCAATGCCTCCTCAACCCGCTCATCCTGGTTCTGGCTCTTCGGTGCGGGACGCAACCTCGCGCGCAGAGACTTGTCGGAAACCCCCATCTGCTGCAGGGCACGCAGCGCGGCATTTCGCAGATCCTCGTCAGGCGAGTCGACCAAGAGCCATACGCGGTCAGCGGCTGGCGCCGCGTCTTGGCCAATGCTTGCCAGGGCGTGTATGGCCGGATATTGGAAGTCGGCATAGTCGAGCGCCGTCACCAACGTCGGCACGGCGGGCTTGGCCGGAGGACCGATCAATGCCAGATATCTCGGGATGACCAATCGCCTATCGGGCTCTGCCAGCGCGGCCAGTCTTTGCTCCATCCATTCCAGGAAACGAATTGTCGCGGTCCGCTGGCTATCGCGCTGCGGATCGAGGGGCACGCCCGACGCATCCGTCGGGATGCCGAGGACACGTTCGCGAGCGCGTCGCACCTCAGGCAGCGCCTCGTTGGCGATGGTTTTGACCCGCTCGAGAACCGCTTGCACCGTATGGGGCAACCGAGCTCTTTCGATCAGCGCCCGCTTCAGCGCGCCGTCGAGGGCGGAAACGGCGGGCGGGCCCAATCTCACCAGTGTGCCCTCCCCCGGTAGCCCCCATATATTGTATTGCTGAAAACTGACTAAGAACTCGACGAGGTCGTCCGCGAGCCGATTAGCCGCCGACCCCATCGCCCAGAGATAAGAAGCCGCCTGAATAGCGGGAACATGTTTCGAGCGCAGCGCTCGTTTGAGGATGGGGAGGAACTCGCTATCGCTCGGTTCGATCGCACCCAGCGCCGCCGCGCAGGCCAGCACAACTTCGGCATCGGGGTCTTGCAGCCGGGCTCGCAACGCGCGGGCGGCCTGACTCGCCTTTTCCCCCAGCCGCGAGAGCTGCGGCCGGAAGAACGACCACCGTCCGTTGCACGGCTGCCACGTCTTTTTCCGGCGATTTTTTTGAAGGCTTCCAAGGTGTTCGAAGGCTGCCAACGTTCGCAATGGTTGATCGCTCTGCTTCGTTTGGCGCGAGTTGGCGATCTTCGAAGGGCCCACAGCGGCGCGCTTGTATAAGCGGATGTCGACGCGGTCGGTCGCGGAATCGCAACATCTTTGGCAGAAAGGGCTTGCGACCACAGCCAATGGTGGGGTGTTTGTCCACTTCGGCTGCGCGCAGCCGAAGTGACGGCGGTTCGTTTCGCCTCCGGCGGCACGTGCCGATGCGACACGCGTGTCGCATCGTTGCGAGGTAAACGGCTTTCCTCTCGCGGAGCGAAAGGGCTACGGTGGGCAAATGCGTCGCGCGACGCATTCGTCTCCCACGCCCGCCGGCGCTAAGTGCCGATGCGACATGCGTGTCGCACGCCGCGCGCGCCAAGGCGATCTGGCAGGTCTATCGCACGCGATAGGCCGTTTCGATCAGCACCGTCTCGACGGGCAGCTTCTTGAAGTCGTCTTTGTCCTGCACTTCGATGGCCGAGATTTTGTCGAGCACGTCCAGCCCCTCGGTCACCTCGCCAAAGACGCAGAACCCGTATTCTTCGGGACGTTCGCCGCGATGGTCGAGATGCGGATTTTCCGCCAGGTTGATGAAGAACTGGCAGGTGGAGCTGTCGATGTCGTCGATCGAACGGGCCATGGCGATCGTGCCGCGCACGTTCTTGCGACCGTTGGCGGCCTCATTGGGAATCGGATAGCGGCTCTGCCTTTCGACCAAATCGGGCGTGTACGCCCCGCCGAGCGCGACGTAACCGGCGTCGATCTGGTGGAAAATCGTCTGGTTGTAGTGGCCGCTCTCCACGTAGTGCAGGAAGTTGTGTACCGTCCGCGGGGCCGCTTGCGGATCGAGCTTGATCGTCAGGTCGCCCAGCGACGTCTTGAGCACGACGGTCGGGTAATAGGCCGCGCTGGCATCGAGCGGTTTGGCGGCCTTGCCTCGCTTTTCGGCGGGCGCCCCCGAAACGACGTTGTCGTCAGCAGTGTCGGTGTCAGTATTGGCCGTGGCCTGTTCCTCGGGCGGCGGCGACGAACGGTTGCAGCCGGCGAGAAGCGGCCAGAAGCAGGCGAGTGCCAGCAGGACATCGGTGGCGGAACGGCTGAGGGGCATC
This sequence comes from Pirellulales bacterium, assembly GCA_035533075.1. Lineage (NCBI taxonomy): Bacteria > Pseudomonadati > Planctomycetota > Planctomycetia > Pirellulales > Pirellulales bacterium. The sequence goes on from DATLUO010000064.1 coordinate 78,830, forward strand.
CATGCCTCCATGCGGTCTTTCGGGGTTGGGTCGCGGGTCGTCGCCGCGCGGGCGCGGCCAAGCATCGTGCGGCGGCGAGCCCGACGCCGGCACGGGGAAACATCATGGGCAAAATCGCCATTTATGGCAAGATCATTGAGCCGTTGCTAAATGTGGGATAGGATTGGGGCGTTCCATCTATTGCCTGGGTAGCGTGCCAATGGCAGACAATCTGTCCTATTTGCCAAGCGATCGCCCGCCGGGCATCGGCCGGCGACGCTGGCTCAAGGTGAGCAGCGTCGGCTGGCTGAGCGCGGCCTTGCCCGGCGGACGGTGCCGGGCAGACGGCGAACGTGCGCAGGCCGCCAAGGGGCCGGTCCGGTCCTGCATCGTGGTCTTTCACTACGGTGGTCCCAGCCAGTTCGAAACTTACGATCCGAAACCCCAGGCACCGCAGGGCATCCGCGGCGAGTACGCGAACATCGCCACCGCGGTGCCGGGCGTCATGATCGGCGAGCACCTGCCGCGGGTCGCCCGCATCATGGACCGCCTGGCCCTGGTGCGGTCGATGCACCATCCGATGCGGAACCACAATGCGGCCGCCGCCGAGGTGCTGACGGGCCGCACGCCCGCCGGCGGCGACCTGGAACTGCTGGCCGATGAAGCCCAATCGTTTCCCACCCTCGGTTCGTCGCTGAGCTATGCCTTGGGCAGTCGTGCGCACACGCTGCCCTATGTGGCTCTGCCGTACACTATTTACAACGTGGTGCAGTTGCCCGGTCAGACGCCGGGCTTCTTGGGTGGCGCCTACGACCGGTTTCAGGTGACGGGCAACCCGAACAACCCCAGTTTTCGCGTTGCCGCGCTGGAGCCGCCCGCACAACGACCATCGACCGATCTTAGCTCGCGCACGACGCTGTTCCATCAACTCGATCGGCTCGATGCGGACGGGCCCCAGCGGCAGATGCGCACCTATCAGGAGCGGGCACTCGCGCTCATCTCGTCCGATGCCGTGCGCCGCAGCTTCGATCTCCAACAGGAAGATGCCAAAGTTCGCGACCGGTATGGCCGTCACTTGCTGGGGCAAAGCTTGTTGCTGGCACGGCGGCTCGTGGAAAGCGGCGTCAACTTTGTAACTGTTTTCGACGGCCAGAGGAACGGCCAAGACGCCAACTGGGACAGCCACCAGACCATTTTCCCGCGGCACCGGCAATTGATACCACCGGCCGACGAAGGCTTTTCGGCGCTCGTTGAGGATCTCGAAGCCCGAGGGTTGCTGGAGTCGACGCTCGTGGTGGCGATGGGCGAGTTTGGCCGCACGCCCAAGATCAACGCCAATGCCGGCCGCGACCACTGGCCCGATTGTTTCACCGTCGTGCTGGCGGGCGGCGGAGTTCGGGGCGGCGCGGTGTACGGCGCGAGCGACAAGATCGGAGCGTATCCCGACCGCGATCCGGTGACTCCCGCCGACCTGGCGGCCACGCTCTTCTGGCGTTTCGGCATCGACTCCTCCTTGGAAATCCACGACCCCACGAACCGGCCGTTTCGCCTGGCCGAGGGCCAGCCGCTGAAGGCCCTGTTCGGGTAGGCTTGCTAGGATTCCGCCGGTGACGCACGAGGCAGCCGTGGCGTACAATTGAGCGTCCGATCAACCCATTGTTCTCGATTTTGCGGTAATGCCGATGCTGGAGCGCATCCACGTCGAAAACTACAAATGCCTGCGCGACGTGACCGTCGATCTTGGTGACTTCACCGTCTTGATCGGACCGAACGACAGCGGTAAGAGCAGCTTTTTAGAGGTCGTACAGACATTTGGGAGACTCGCAAGGCAAGACTTTGCGGGGACTTTTGCAGGCGACCGCACGCTGGCAAACCTCGTTTGGCACAAAGACTCAAGCCGACAGATCGTTCTTGGTGTGGCAGGCATAACCTCTGAGCATCGGTTCTCTTATCAGTTGGAGGTTCCGGTCGATGGTTCTCCACAGCGAGAAAGTCTCGAGTGGGACGGGCAGCGACTGTTCTGGACGGAAGAGGTTTCTTCCGGACCGGCGTCCGCTCAAGTCATCGCCATTGCCACAGGTCAAGGTAAGCAAAACCAACCGGTCCGGCCACAGAATCTGTTTCTTCGGCAGTTTGTCGGCCAACGTAGTGCGGCGTCGGCGATCCTCGAACGCGAGTTAACAGCAAGCGTCGAGTACCATTTCGATCCGGAGAAGCTGTCGAAGCCTTCCGTTCCGAAGCCGGCGGCCATGTTGGAGCCATCGGGTGCAAATCTTGCTGCCGTACTCGACGTAATGCAAAACTCTGCTGACCGGTCAGAATTTGAGGCCGTGCAGAAGTCGTTGCACGACGCGGTTCCATCGATTGCCGGTATTGTACTACCGCCGACGCCACAGCAAGCAGGTGCGAAGGCGCTCGAGTTCATCCTTTCCGGCAATGGCCATCCGCGAGCGACAATACCGGCGTCGTTGGCGTCGAGTGGATCGTTGCTTCTTACCGCTTTTCTAACGCTCGCCTACACCAAGTCGCCGGGAATACTTCTTTTTGAGGAACCTGAAAATGGTTTGCACCCATCCCGGTTGCAGATGGTCGTCGACATCCTCCGCAGAATAGGTCGTGGTGAAGTGGGAAATCGGAAGCGGCAGGTTATCGTCACGACGCACAACCCAGTGTTGCTGAATTATGCCACGCCCGAGGAGGTGCGAGTCTTCGTCCGCCATCCCGAAGAGGGCACCCGAGTCCTTCCCATGACCAGTGTTCCCGACATTGACCGGTTGCTCAAGGAGTTCTCTTTGGGCGAGCTTTGGTATCTACTTGGCGAAGAGAAACTCTTTCAGGAACAACCAGCGTGAAAGTGCTTTTCGTCGGCGAGGGTCCGCACGATGTTGGGTCTCCCAATCGAATTCCCGGGCAGCCTCGTCCCGCGGGCGGCACAATTCCCACTTTGACGCGCCGTGTCTGCGATCGGGTCGCTCCCGATTCGATCGCCATCACCTGGTCTGAGATCCCCCGATTTCACGCCTCCGGCAAGAAGCGAGGGTTTCCGGCGAAAATCATGGCGGCGGTCTTGCTTTCCATGCGCAGCTTCGGCTGTGCCGGAACGATCGCAGTTGCCGACCGTGATGGGAAAGCCGAGCGAAATGCCGAATTAGAAGCGGGAGTCGTACAGGCGCAGCAGCTCTTTCCAGGCCACGCGGCTGCCTGGGGAACGGCGGTCGAATCGATAGAAGCATGGACGTTGGGCGCACCGCAAGCGATCGCCGAAGAGCTCGAGGTTGACGTTCGCTTGGTCGAGCAGCAATACCCAGCAGGCGTGCATGTCGAAGCGTCGTCTGAGACCAGCGGGAAACTCGACCATCGGCCGAAGCGACTTATCGAACGGCTTGCCCAGTTGAAACACCGGCACGACTCGGCCGAGTTTCGCGCAGCCGTCGCCGAGCGTACCGACGTGGACGCCTTGGCACAGGCCTGTCCGCAAGGCTTTGCACCGTTCGCGGAGCGGATTCGCCGCGCCTTCGGTCCAACGACTGTTTGACGCTGCAACGCGAGCATCACGGCGTTTGGATTTGGATATCGCACACCACCATTCGATGATCGGAATGCATCGTCTTCTGGCTGTAAACGTCGACGGCGCGGAGCCGTGGCGAGAGCCAAATCTGGTCGATCCGCAAGAAGGGCGCGGCGTTGATGATGGTGTTCCCCCAACCTCGGCCTGCTTCGGCGAAGGCATCGTGCAGCGAGGTAGCGAGCGTCTCGAACACCGCGTCGCCGGGCGGTGCGTTGAAGTCGCCACCGACAATCAAGGGTATACCGGTGGACCAAGTAGGGACGGCGCCGAAGATCGCTTCCAGTTGTCTCCGCCGCCGCATGCGGTTGGCCGTTTGCTCGCGCCAACATTCCGGCGACCAAAGGTCGATCCGCACCAGCGGGGCCTCCAACCGCAAGCTGACGACGTTCATCTCGGTGCCGTCCGTCAGTTGGACGTTCGCAATCACCGCGTGACTGGCCGCGCTGTCGGGCAGGGGTAGCGCGGCGATCGTGCCTCGCGCGACCATCGACGTATCGACGCCCGACAACACTTGCCCGTCGTCGCCAAATAATTCGCGTGCCAGCGCCGCGAGCGGCTCCCGGCCAGGTGACTCTTGCAGCAGTACGATGTCGGGCCGCAACGCAGCCACTTCCTCGACCGCTCGGCTGATCCCCGCGCAGTTGAGCGAGACGATTCTGAGCGTCCGGCGGCCGCCGCTTGCTCGCAGACGGAGCAGGCTAAACGGATGATCTGCGAAGACGGCCAGAACAAGGCACCAGGCCAGTGCGACGGCCAGCGAATGCCGTCGGCGCATTTGCCGTCGTGCGGCGGCGACGAGAACGATGCCGGCCAGTGGCCAGAGCCAGATTGGAAACACAGTCACCGCGGCCCAGGCATCGAGTCGCCACGTGTAGCAGACGCTGATGGCCAAGCACAAAACGATGGAAACCGCTAGCGCCGCCCGAGCGGCGTGCTTGGCGAGGCGCCTACCGTATCCTTGCGGCTGCTCCGCCTGGCGTTCTTCGGCCATATTGGCACTCGAGACGAAAGTGATTGGTTGTCGGCACCAACGCTGCTCCGTCTATGCGCCGCGCGGCAGTGCCGCTAAGCTTTATTGAAGCTTGTGGCATCCTCCGTTGCCACCCTGTCACGCCCTTTACTGATTTTCAAGCAAGGAAAGATTGCCATGGCTAAAAAAGCCAAAGCCCGACATATTCTCGTCAAAAGCAAGGAAGCCTGCGACGACCTCAAGACACAAATCGAAGAGGGGGCCGACTTCGCCGACCTGGCGCGGCAACACTCGCAATGCCCGTCGAAAAACGAGGGTGGCGACTTGGGCGAGTTCCGACCCGGCCAGATGGTGCCTGAGTTCGACCGCGTGGTGTTCAGTTGCCCGGTGGGCGAAGTGCAGGGGCCGGTGAAAACGCAGTTCGGCTGGCACCTGGTGGAAGTGACCAGCCGCGTCGATTGAGGAAACCCCGTTCGCCCGGAACATTCACGGAGGAGTTTTATGGAAGGCGAAGTGACGAGCGCCGCCCGCCCGCGTGGCCGCGTGTGCTGGTGGTGGCTGGTGGCGATTCTGCTGGCCGGCGGCGCGCTGCTCGGCGGACTGCAGACGCCCGAATTGTTTCCCGACGACGCGCATCGCAATTTGGCCACGATTGCGGCCACGCTGCTGGTGACGGGCATGCTGACGCTGTGGGCCATCTTCGGCACGGGACTGGCCCGCGCGCATCAAATCCGCTTGCTCGTGGCGGCGGTCGTAGCGGCCGCGGCCTTGATCGGGTGCTTTCGCGTGGAAGGCTATTCCGGCAATCTCACGCCTCGCGTCACCTGGCGGTGGGCGGCCAAGCCCGACGAGTCGTTGGCCACCCGTGCTTCACCGAAGCCGGCGGAAGCAAGTGCGCCGCTGGCCGATCTGAACACCACGACCGAGCACGACTTTCCGCAGTTTTTGGGGCCGCATCGCGATGCGACGGTCGAAGCGCCGGCGTTCGAACTCGATTGGAGCGCCCATCGGCCGCGGCAGCTTTGGAAAAAGCCGATCGGGGCCGGCTGGTCGTCGTTCGCGGTCGTGGGCGACTATTGCGTCACGCAAGAACAGCGCGGCGACGAAGAGTGCGTGACGTGCTACGCCTTGAAAAGTGGAGAGTTGCTGTGGATTCACGCCGACCCCGGCCGATTCAGTCACCCGCTGTCGGGCGACGGCCCGCGTTCGACTCCCACGATCGACGAGGGCCGCGTCTACACGATGGGCGCCTTCGGCCGGCTGAACTGCCTCGATGGCCGCTCGGGCGACTGCCTTTGGACGCACGACGTTGTCAAAGAGAACCACGCCTCTTCGCCGCAGTGGGGCAAGAGCTGTTCGCCGCTCGTGGTTGACGGTTGGGTGGTGGTCAGCGCCGGCGGCAAGGACGGCCGTTCGCTGCTGGCCTACGACAAGCAGACGGGCGACATGGCCTGGCACGCCGGCGATCAGCCTTCGAGCTATGCTTCGCCGCGGCTGGTGGAGTTGGTCGGCGTGCGGCAGATCCTGATGGTCAATAAAGCGTCCGTGACGGCCCACGCTCCCGACGACGGGCACCTCCTGTGGGAATTCAAATGGCCCGGCGAAGAGCCGAAGGTGCCCGATGCGGTGGCCGTGGACGGCAACCGGGTCTTCGTCTCCGCCGGCTACGGCCTGGGCTGCAAGCTGCTCGCAATCGAGACGTCGAGCGATGACAAGTTGGCTCCGAGAGTCGACTGGGAGAACAAGGCCCTGAAGCCGAAGTTTACGAACGTCGTGATGCACGACGGTCATGTCTACGGCCTGGACGACGGCCGGGCACTGGTCTGTCTCGACCTGAAAGGCGGCAAGCGGCGTTGGCGCGGCGGCCGCTACGGGCACGGGCAAATCCTGCTGGTGAACGACGTTCTCCTGGTGCAAGCCGAGTCGGGCGAAGTCGCCTTGGTCGAAGCCTCGCCGGAACGGTTCCGCGAGCTAACTCATTTCGCCGCTCTGGACGGGCAAACCTGGAACAACCTCGTCGTCGCCGGCCGATTGCTGCTGGTGCGGAATGCCACCGAGGGGGCGTGCTACGAGTTGCCCGCAACGGAGTAGCCCGCATGACCCAGTCTCCGCAGTCGCCCGAATTGCCCAATGACGATTCTCGATTTGATCTTGCGGGAGCTGCGGCAATAACGCGAATCCGTGAATACCGGCCAAATGCGGGTCAGCACGAGCGATCTTTGGCGGAGTTGCTCAAGTGGGCGGCGGATCGCGGCGTCGAAGTTCCGGATTTTGCCAAAGTCGAAGTGGACGAAGAATTCCAACCGGCGCGGAACGGCGTTGCGGTCGATGCCAAATACTGCGGATTTCAAGGCGCAATACCAGACGAATTGATATACTGGAGCAGCCGGACGAACTGCCACCGCAGCATCGTAGATCAGGTATTCGGCGCCGTGATCATCAATCTCGCGCCAGGCGTGGTGCTGAACGACGAGCGATTCCTGCATATTCTCGCTCATGAAGTGTTCGAACTCGCGGCGTTGAAAAAACTGTTCGACGAAAGCGGCGGCTACATGACTGCCGAGCGGCTCTATGCATTGACCGAACCGCTCAGTACGGTGAAAAACCTGCATTGGCATGCTTGGGAACAAGCTGATTACGTACTTGAACGATTGCGAGAGGCTGGCAAATGACTTCCATTCAAACGGACGAAGCAGTTTCGAGAGCTAAACGACTTCTCGGCGTTTATGAACGAAAAAAGATCACGGGCAACACTCTGGTGTGCGAGATCGCAGGTTTCGCGACGCCTGAGACCGTCAATGACATCATGGATGCCCTTACGCCTGAGGCCCAATCGCTGTTCAAGCAGTGGATCCCATCGCTGCCGGATGACGATTACAGAGGCCTCGTCTTTTGGCCGCTGCCGCCTGGAGTAACGCCTGCCTTCAAGAAATGGCTCCAGGATCACGAGCGAAACGGGCAAGCCGCGCAGCAACAGGGCGAGTAGGTGGTTTGCGCCGCTATCCTCCGCCGGCCGCCAGCCAGCCGCGGGTGATGTAGTCGCTGAAGGAAAGGCCGAACATGATGGCCAGCCAGAAGAAGCCGGCGCAGGCCACCAGCCGCGTCAGCGGCTTGCTGTAACGCAGGTTCATGAAGAACAGCATGATCAGCGTCATTTTGGCGGCCGCGATCCCCGTCGATGCAATGAAATTGCCGCGACCCAAGTCGATCTCGGCGATCGCGATCGTGGCCGCCAACAACAGCATCAGCGCGAAGAAATTGGCCACCAGGCCGAGCACCGAGGGGTGCGGCGGCGCGTGATGCGAAGAGTCGTGTCCGTGGTCGGCGGTTTCGCTCATGTCAGTGGCGCGCCCCGATGAGATAGAGGAAGGGAAACAGAAACACCCACACGATATCGACAAAGTGCCAATACAGGCCGGCGATGTGGACCGGCGTGGAATAGTCGCCCAGCAGGCCGCCCCGCAACGCTTTGACCAAGAGCACCGTGAATATTCCCATGCCGATGATCATGTGGATGGCGTGGATGCCCGTCATCACGAAGTACAGGTCGAAGAACATTTCCGCCGTGGCGGGCGAAGCCTTGCCGTGATAGATGAACGGCAGCCCGAACAGCGGCATGTGGTGCTCCTCGAACTTCTCGTAGTATTCGTAGAACTTGATCCCCAGGAATCCGGCTCCCAGCACCATCGTCAACAGCAGGCAGACCACAAGCATCGCGCGGCGCGACGTTTCGCCGGCATGCACCGCCAGGGCCACAGTGAGACTGCTGCACAACAGCACGGCGGTGTTGATGCCGCCCAGCCAGAGGTTCATCGTGCTGCTGGCGTCGGCGAAGCCCGCTTCATCACGCAGGCGGTAGAGCGTGTAGGCCAGAAACACGCCGCCGAAGAACAAAACCTCGGTGCAAAGAAACGTCCACATGCCGAGTTCGTCGGCCTCGCGTTGCTGCTCGAGGTCGTCGAACTGATGGGCCACCGGGCCGTGGACGGAATGGGCTTCGGACATAGACGCGGGCCTTAGCTTGGTATGTGCAGTCTAGCGGTGGCTGGGGCAGAGAAGGTAGGGTGGGGCCAGCGAGCTTGCGAGCGCCGGCCCACCGTAAAAAAGGCGTTGCTAACGGTGGGCCGGCGCTCGCAAGCTCGCTGGTCCCACCCTACGACTCCATTGCGCATCGTTTTGGATCCTGTCATGGAGCCTCGATGGGTTCGGGCGTAAACTCTGCGGGCCGATCGCGCCGCTCGGCGTCGAGCTTGGCGTAATCGTAAGGCTCGTCACTGACGATCGGCGTCTTGACAAAATTCTCGGTCGGCGGCGGCGAGGCGGTCGTCCATTCCAGCCCTGTCGCCCGCCAGGGATTGGGCGGAGCGTACGGTCCATAACGTAGCGACCACAGCAAGTACGTCAGCGGAAACAAATAACCGAGCGCCAGAATCGACGCTCCGGCCGACGACATCACGTTGAGCACCTGAAACTCTTCGGGATAGACATGATACCGGCGCGGCATGCCCAGATAGCCCAGCACGTACTGCGGGAAAAAGGTCAGGTTGAAGCCGACAAAGATCAAGATCGCCGATAACTTGGCCCACGCTTCGGGATACATTCGCCCGCTGATCTTCGGCCACCAGAAATGAAGGCCGCCCAAGTACCCCATTACCGACCCGCCGACCATAATGTAGTGAAAGTGGGCCACGACGAAGTAAGTGTCATGAACATGGACGTTCACTCCCAGAGCGGCGAGAAAGAGGCCCGTCAAGCCGCCCATGGTAAATAGGCCCACGAAGCCCAGCGCATAGAGCATCGGCGTTTCGAAGCTGATGGACCCTTTGTAAAGCGAGGCCGTCCAGTTGAATACTTTGACTGCCGAGGGAATGGCCACCAGATAGCTGAGCATCGAAAACACCATGCCGGCGTAGAGCGATTGTCCGGACACGAGCATGTGATGCCCCCATACCAGAAAGCCGAACACCGCAATGGCGAAGCTGGAAAAACCAATGAACGTATAGCCGAAGATCTTCTTGCGACAGAAGCAGGGGATGATTTCGCTCACTACGGCCATCGACGGCAAAAGCATGATGTACACCACGGGGTGCGAATAGAACCAGAACAGGTGCTGAAACAGAATCGGGTCGCCGCCCAGTCGCGGATCAAAGATGCCAAAGCCCAACAATCGTTCGCAAGCGATCAGGAACATGGCGATCGCTACCACCGGCGTCGCCAGAACAAAGATGATGCTGGCGGCATACATCGACCAGATAAACAGCGGCAGCCGGAACCAGTTCAGCCCCGGCGCCCGCATTTTGTGAATCGTGACGATGAAGTTGAGTCCGGTGAGGATGGATGAAAACCCGTTAATGAAGATGCCGATGGCAGTGGCCATCACGTGGGTGTTGCTATAGGTGCTGGTATACGGTGCATAGAAGGTCCAACCGGTATCCACGCCTCCGGCCGCCAGGGCGTAGAGCGTAAAGAGGCCGCCGGTCATGTACACATACCAGCTCAGCAGATTGAGCCTGGGAAACGCCAGGTCGCGGGCGCCGATCATCATCGGCACCAGAAAATTCCCCAGCGTCGCTGGGATCGACGGCACCAGAAAGAAAAAGATCATGATCACGCCGTGGGCCGTGAACAGCTTGTTGTAGGTCTCGGTCTGAACCAGGTCGCCTTCGGGCGTCATCAAGTCGAGCCGCACCACGGTGGCCGCCGCGCCGCCGATCACGAAGAAGAACGTGATCGACAGCAGGTAGAGCAGCGCGATCCGCTTGTGGTCGGTGGTGAGGAGCCAGGAGCGCACCGTGTAGCCGGCGTTCAGATAGTTCCGCTTCGGGGGCGCGTCGGCGGTTTGCGTTCTTTCCAGCGTTGCCACACTCATGGTTCGGTCCTTGCCCGTTCTTGCTTGGCCAGCGATTTGATATAGGCGATCACGTGCATCAGGCCCTCTTCGCCAAGCTGCCCCTCGAAGCTGGGCATGATGGGGCGAAAACCGGCCACCACCTGGTCCGCCGGGTGCAGAATCGACCGGCGCAAATAGTCGTCGTCGGCCGTCACCGTCTGGCCGCCCTCCAGTTTCACGGGGTTGCCGTAAACTCCTTCCAACGGCGGGCAGCGGCTGGTGGGACTGCCGCCGCGATGGCAGGTGGAGCAGCGCATTTCCTCGAACAGCCGGCGGCCCGCTTCGAGGGGCGACTCGCCCGGCTTGCCGCCGCTGAGCCAGGCCTGATATTCGCTCGGCTCCATGACCACCACGCGGCCCTTCATCAGCGAGTGGTTCGTGCCGCAATACTCGGCGCAGAACAGATGGAACTCGCCGATCTTGTTGGCCTCGAACCAGGTGCCGCTGTAGCGGCCGGGCAGCACGTCCTGCTTCACGCGAAAGGCCGGCACGAAGAAGCTGTGGATCACGTCTTCCGAAATCATGTGCATGCGCACGGGCTGGCCCAGCGGCACGTGCAGTTCGTTGATCTCGCGCCGCCCTTCAGGATGCTGAAACTTCCACATCCATTGCTTGCCCACGACCTCAACCTCCAAGGCGCCGGGCGGCGGGCGGCTGATGTCGAAAAACAGCTTGGCGCCCCAAAAGAAAATGATCATGGCCAGTACCAACGGACCGCCCATCCACAGCACTTCGACTGCCCAGGGATGGTGCTCGTGCATCGTGCGGTCAACTTGGGCCCCGCGGCGGTACTTGATCGAAAAGAAGACGATCAAGACGGCGACCATCACGGTGAAGAAGGTCGCCACGCCGAGCAGAAAGAAATAGAGCATATCGACCTGCGGCGCGTGGGTCGAAGCCTGTTCGGGCAGAAGACGAAAGCCGTCGTTGGTCATCGGCGCCTGTCTCCTTGCAACTCGTAGGGTGGGACCAGCGAGCTTGCGAGCGCGTCGGGGAAATTGCAAATTGCAAATTGCGAATTGCAAATTGCAAATTGGACGAAGGCGCCGCGCGGCGCGTAGATGCCTACTTGGCTCCGCGGTCGCCGTTGCACCCGATACCGCGCACCTGCGCGGCTTCGCATATCAATTTGCAATTTGCAATTTCCCCGCTCAGTCATGCGCCACCTCCAAGTCTAAACGTTCCGTGGAATGTGCCGCGGCCCGCGAGCGGCGGCGCTCCAGCCGGTACATGGCCACCAAGAACCCGCCCAGCAACAGCACCGTGAGCGAGCCGGCCAGCCGTATCACGTTGGCGATCACCACGCCGTACTTGCCGGTCAGCGGGTCGTAATGGAAGCAGAGCAGCAGCACCGTGTCGACCGGCGAGCCGATGCGGTTCTCGCCGCTTTCGACCAGCGCCAGCCGCAAATGGGTCGGCTCGTATTCAATGCCGTACAGATACCGCGACAGCTTGCCTTGCGGCGTGGCGACCACAATCCCGCTGGCATGAGCAAACTGGTCGCTGGCGGCGTCGTAGCGGTAACGAAAGCCGACCGCCTCCGTTAGCCGCCGGACCGATTCCTCGCTGCCGGTCAAAAAGTGCCAGCCCCGAGCGGCGCCGTCGCGGCGATATGCCCGGACGTAGGCCGCCTTTTTCTCGGCCGCCAGTTCGGCTGTTTCGCGCGGGTCGAAGCTGACGGTGACCACTTCGTAGTCCTCCCCGATCGTGTATTTAACGGCCTGGCTGCTTTTCAAAAAGCCGTTGAGCACCTGCGTGCAGAGCATCGGGCAGCGGTAATAGACCAGCATCAGCACCACCGGCTTCTCGTGAAAGAAGCGGCCCAGCTTGACCGCCTGGCCCGCTTCGTCGCGCAGCTTAAGGTCGAGTGGAAGTTGTTCTCCGAGATGCTGATCGATGCCGATCTGGCTGACCATGCCGGCCACCTTGCCCTGATCGGCCGGCGTGTGATACTCGGCCGTCGCGAAGGGACGCTGTGCCTCGGCTTGGCTGCAAATGAGGAGCAGCGTCGGTAGGAGGAAATTGCAAATTGCAAATTGCAAATTGCAAATTGCAAATCGTTGTGCGTGCGGCAACTCGTAGGGTGGGGCCAGCGAGCTCGCGAGCGCCG
>DATLUO010000065.1 GCA_035533075.1 Pirellulales bacterium
TCGAATTTATCAGCCACGCGGGCTGACCAAGCCGACGCGAGCTCTGTCTCGCGAATTACGGCTCAACGACTGCTGTTTTGCCGCCGCACCCAACGCGACGGCCGGCTCGAACTATGTCCGGAAACCGCGAAACTTGAACTAAGCGCATGATGCAGCCGATCGATCCCAGCCGTATCGAGGTTCCCGATCAGGCGATCGTGGAAATCCTTAGAACCAAGACGCCCGCCGAACGCCTGGCGATGGTGTTCGCGGCAAATCGCACCATGCGGTTGCGGCTGGCGGGACACCTGCGTACGTACCACCCTGACTGGACAGATGACGAGATTCAGCGCGAGATCGCCAAGAGGATGTTAGGTGGATCAGCAGCAATTAGTCCGCAAAGTGATTGAGGTCTTGGAGGGGCGGCGGCTCACTTACATGCTCGTCGGCTCGCTGGCGAGTGGCGTTTATGGCGAGCCACGGTTAACCCTGGATATCGACGTGGTGGTTGCCTTGCCGGCGACGGAAGTCCACAGCCTGTGTGCCGAGTTTCCCGCGCCCGACTTCTATGTCAGCGAAGCGGCTGCGCAACAAGCGGTGTCGCAAGGCGGGCAGTTCAACATCATTCATCCGGCGTCGGGAAACAAGATCGACCTCATGCTGGCCCGACAGGACGCCTGGGGACAGTCGCAGCTTGCACGTCGTCGTCGTCAGCAGATATTTCCGGATCTCGCGGGCTTCGTGGCCAGCCCTGAAGACGTGATCATCGGGAAGATGTGGTACTATCACGAAGGCGGCTCTGAAAAACACCTTCGCGATATGGCGGCAATGCTTCGGGTAGCGGACCTCGCCATCGACCGCGCGTACATCGAGCATTGGTCGCGGGAGCTTGGTCTCACCGACGTGTGGCAAGCGCTGCTCGTTCGCTTGGACGGCCCCGGATGAGCCTCCGCTGGGTGCGGGAGTGGGCTTGCGTGAGCGTCCGCGAAACCTCTGTAGGGAACGGACTCCGTGCCGTTCCGCGCGCACCGAACGATCATCAATTGGCATTCGGCGGAACGGCACGGAGTCCGTTCCCTACAGAACCTTGGCCGCGCGAAGCGCAAACGCGTTCTCACACCCGCATCCGCTTTTTACTTGGTCCGCGCTCTGGACATATAAGTGCCGGTTGATATGATAGCGGGCGGCTACTCGGGGCAGCCCACCTACCGTTATCCCGCCGAGACAACCCGCCATGCTGTGCCGCGCCACGCCCAACGGGCAGCACTTGACCGGCCACGCCTTGCGTAACGAAAACCTGCGACGCCGCTCGCTGGCCCGCAGCGCCAGCGCTCCGCCGCTGGCCCGCGCCGTCGTCGAAATCCGAGCGAGTACGCTGGGCATGACCCGATTGGAACTGGCCCGCCGCTCCGGCATCGGCCGCGGCACGCTGCGCGACTTGGAGCTGGGAGTACACCGGCCGACCCGTCAGACCCTGCAACGGTTTATCGAGTTCTGCCGTCCGGAGGGCGTGCCCGACGATAAGATCGGGCAGCTTCTCGATCTTTACACCGGGCCGTGCGAGTCGTTGGAGCACCTGATTTCGCGGCTGGAGTTGCGGGCCGGCTCGGCGCGCGAGCTGGCGCGGCGGGCGGGCATCAGCGCCAGCACCTTGTGGGAATATCGCCGCGGCAATTTTCCGCTCTCGTGGTCATTGCTGGTCAAACTTTGCCAGGCCGTCGGACAAGACCACGACACCGTCGAGCCGCTGTGGCACGCCTGTCAGCGGACGCGGCTCGTGGCCCGCGGCTATCCTGAGGCCTGGGCCGAGTTTTGCGTCTGGTGCGATCGCGGCGACGTGGCCGTCAGCCGACTGACTCGGCTGGGCGTCACCAGCGCCTCGCTGCGCCGATTACGGTATCTGGAGTTGCCGCCTTGGTCGGCCGTGGCCCAGGCTGCCCGCAAACTTTGCCGCCACGAGGACGAGTTGAAGCGGCTGCGTGAGTTGTGGAACCGCGACGTAGCCGCTCAGCGCGGCAACCATAATGACGAGTTTGGACTGGAGCTGCGGCGTCTGCGTTTGCGCCGCGGTTTGCGACGCCGCGAGCTGGCCGACCTGTTCGGCGTAGGCGGGAAGAAGCCGGCGCGAATCATCAAATACATCGAGGAAGACGGCTATTACTCCGTGTGCGCCTTCCCCGCGGGACTGGCCGCGGCGCTGGCCGACAACCAGGACGACCAGCAGCGGCTGCTCGCCTTATGGCGCCGACGCCGGGCACAATTCATTTGCCGCCGCCGGCCGGAAACGCGCGGCGAATTGCGGCTGTTGCGCGAGATGTATGGACTCACGCTCGACGACGTGCCGGAAGTGCTGGGCTACACGAGCCTGGAATATCAACGCATCGAGCGCGGCGTCGAGTCGCTCAGCGAGACGGCCGGTCAGCGGATTTCGGAGGCGCTGGAGCGGGCCGGGCAGCAACGAGTGGCCGCATTGTTGGCGCGGCGAGACTCGCGGCTGCGCGATGCGACGGCCTGGCGGTCGCCAGCCTCGGCGGCGGAGCTCGTCAACCTGCTGTCGCGCCGCGAAGGCGGGCTGGCGCCCTTGGCACGGCAGTTGAAACAGGCCGGCTGCCGTGGCGTGTCGGTGCCGCGGCTTCGTGCGATCGCGCGCGGAACCGACCTTCCCGCCTGGTTCTGGCTGCGCGAGGTCGCGCGGACCATGAAGGTGACCGACTTGGACCGGCTTCGCGAAGATTGGCAACTGCGCCAGCGCGAACGCCTGCAGCGCGGCGGCCTCCCGCCGCTGGCGGTCGAGCTGCGGATGATCATCGCCGAAACCGCCAATAGCGTGCGCGAATTCAGCCGCCGGCTGCCGTTCAATTATTCGGTGCTCGTGCGCGATCTGGGCCGCATCGACCAGGGACGGCCGATCGGCTGGTTCCACATCGAACGGCTGTTGGACGCCGCCGGGCTGGGAACGCAGCACGACCGCTGGCAGGAGCTCCGCATCCTGTGGTGTACGGCGGACAACCAGTTGCGGCGTGCGACGAACGGTCGCGTCGCGGGCTGACTCTGCTATAATCGACGGTCCCTTGAAAAACGACTCGCCTCCACCCGCGGTGCCGCAGCGTGCGGCGGAGCTTACGAGTTGGGCGGTCGTTTACATGCTGCTGGGCTGGCTGAGCCTTTTGGCGGGCATCTTCGGCGGCGCCGGCGAAACGCCCTTTTACCTGGGAGCCGGCGTCGTTCTTTTGCCGCTGGGGCTGGGATTCTGGTTTCGTTGGCGGTGGTCGCGGTGGGCCGGGCTGGCGTTTTTCGCCGCCGTCGCGGCTTGGGCTGTCTGGCAGATCCTCCATCAACGACTATGGTTTTTGTCGCTGGCCCTGCTGCTGACCAGCGTCGAGACCCTGCTCTGCCTGCGAAGGTGGCCGGGCATGCGCGGGTAGCGACACCAGCCATCGCCCTTCCTTGCGACAAAACGTCTCACTCTCGGCCCGCGCGAAGTAGAGCCGGTTTACCGGCTCTTTTTGCCTTTAACGCTACCCGTATCTTGCCTCTGCGCGGTTGTCTCCTTCCGGTCGCTATTCTTCTGCGCCCGGCCGTTCTCATCGTTGTCGCCGTCTTCCTCACGCAATTGGCGGTCCGCTTCGAGACGGGCGTATTTCGCTTCCAGATAGTCGATTTCGGCGGCCTGTGCCGATTTAAAGAGCGACTCGGCAAGCTTTTCCAGCGACTTCATCAGGTCGCGGTGCGCGACTCGCGCCTTGTGGATGTATTCAGCCTTGGCGCCCGCCGCCTCCAGGGCGGCGATGCGGCGCAGCGACCAGCGCTCGACCTGCGCGTCCGAGAGGCGAATGCGGCTGGCCCGAAAACCTTCCATGCCCAGTTCGATCGCCCGATCGGCCAGCGCGAGTTCTTCAGCGGCCAACTCTTTGTTATTCTTGTGGGTCTCGCCCTCTTCTTTCTCTTTCTCTTCCGCGGCATGACCGGCAAGCCAGCCGAGCGAACCAGCCACGACCAACGACGCGATCAAAACAACCGGTTTCAACATGACCATCTCCTCGCTTCGCAACAGCCATGCCCCCTCGCGCATGCTAGCAGTTGTAAAAAAATCGTCAAATTCCGGACCCCCTTCAACGTGTGGCCGTGTGCCGCTTGGTTGACACGTTCGCCCACTGACCCTATCCTTGTATCATTAGTTAGCAACTTGGCCCGCAAGCCGATGAACGCCTCCTTTGCCATCTCGACTATTGACCCAGCCCGCATAAGTTCGGGCATCGAGAGCATTACGATTATTCAGGAGAATCGGCCTTAAAGGGCAGCGACCGGTCTGACCGCGTACTGTGAACCCTGAGGCCCTTGGCCCCAGGGTTTTTTTGTTTCCCTTCTGAACCCCGAACCCTGAACCCTGAACCCCGAACCCTCCCATGTCGCGCCGCATCGAAATCTACGACACCACCCTGCGAGACGGCAGCCAAGGCGAAGGCGTCAGCTTTTCGCTCGAAGACAAGCTGCTCATCGCCCGGCGGCTCTTGGAACTTGGCTTCGACTACGTCGAGGGCGGCTATCCGCTTTCCAACGACAAAGACGCCCAGTTCTTTCAGAAGGCGACCCGCGACCCCGCCGGCAAGGGACGCCTCGCCGCCTTCGGCATGACCCGACGCAAAGGCGTGGCACCCGCCGACGATCCGGGCATGAAGGCCCTCGTCGAATCGGGCACCGACGTGATCACCATCGTCGGCAAAACCTCGGACTTTCACGTCACCGACGTGTTGCGGGCCACGCTCGACGAAAACCTGGAGATGATCGCCGACACCGTCGGCTACCTGCGGCAGACGGGCCGAAAGGTAATCTACGACGCCGAACATTTTTTCGACGGCTGGAAAGCGAACCGCGACTATGCCCTGAAAACAGTCAAGGCCGCGGCCGACGCGGGCGCTGTGCTGATCGTGCTCTGCGATACCAACGGCGGCAGCATGCCGGAAGAGGTGGCCGAGATGACGCGCGCCGTATCGAGCGTGCTTCCGGTGCCCGTGGGCATTCACTGCCATAACGATTGCGAGTTGGCGGTGGCCAATTCGCTGGCCGCGGTCGATGCCGGGGCCGTCCAGGTGCAGGGTACGATCAACGGCATCGGCGAACGTTGCGGCAACGCCGACCTGGTGTCGGTGATCGCCAATCTGGCGTTCAAGAAACGGGGGTACGAAGTCCTGCGGCCGGAAAGCCTGCCGCGGCTCACCGAGTTGTCTCGGTATGTCTACGAGTTGGCGAACATGAACTTTCGCCCCAACCAGGCGTTCGTGGGCCAAAGCGCGTTCGCTCACAAGGGCGGCATGCACGTGCATGCGGTGGCCCGCGCGGCCAGCAGCTACGAGCACATGGCGCCCGAGCGAGTGGGGAACGAGCGGCGTTTTTTGGTGAGCGAGCTGTCGGGCCGGTCGAACATCATGGCCCTCACGGCCAAGCACAAGTTGGAGCACGACCGCGGGCTGATGGACAAGATTCTTGCCCGTGTCGTGGCGATGGAGAACCAGGGCTATCAGTTTGAGGCGGCCGAGGGGTCGTTCGATCTGCTTGTTCGGCGTTGTGCCGGTACATATCGCCCGCATTTCGAGCGGTTGAACTTCCATGTTACGGTCGAGGCCGATGGCGACGACGAGCTGACGACGGAGGCTACGGTCAAGTTGCGCGTGGGCGGCACGGTCCGCCACGAAGTGGCCGAGGGCGACGGTCCCGTCAACGCGCTCGACGCCGCTTTGCGCAAGGCGCTGACGGCGACCTTTCCCGGCCTGGCCTCCATGCACCTGGTCGATTACAAGGTGCGGGTGATCAACTCCGAGGCGGCCACCGCGGCCGGCGTGCGGGTGGTGATCGAGAGCCGCGACGAGCATGACGTGTGGGGCACGGTCGGCGTCAGCGAGAATATTATTGAGGCGAGTTGGATCGCCCTGGTCGATTCGATCGAATACAAACTTTACAAAGACGAGCTGTCGTCGGGATCCTCGATGCTCTCGAAAAGCGCCGCCACATCGAGCGAGACTTCCGGAAAGACCAGCGACCGGACAGCATCACCCGCCACATAAGTCTGCAGGCTTCGATAACGAAATCGCAGAGGGTCGCGGAGCACTTCGACGCAGCGGTCAGGGATGTTCACAATCCAATAGTCGCGAATGCCGGTCTTGGCGTAGAGCTTCGCCTTCTCGCCGCGGTCGTATCGAAGGCTACTGTAGGACACCTCGATCACCAGAAAGACATCGGCGGCCTCGGGCCGGCGGACCGAGTATCGCTTGGACGCCACCCACGCCAGATCGGGTTGCGGAGCGGTCTTCAATTGGGCAAAGCCCAACGAGTTTTGAACGCGAACTTTCACGCCGCGCGGCTTGACCTGCACGCTCCACTCCGTCAAAAAATCGACCGCATCTTCATGTTCTGGGCCAATGGGAGCCATCTTACGTAGTTCTCCGCGGATAAGTTCGATCCGATTGGGCCTCCGCACGTCGAATGCGCCGCCGGCAATCATGCGGTCGTATTCCTCCAGCGAGATGCGAGCGATGGTGCTCATGGTGAGAGTCTCCAAGAACCGCGGCTGTTCCTGAATTATAGCGTCAATCGACGACAGTGGTATCGGTTCTGCGGCCCGTTGCGCGGCGCATCAGGCAGACTCAACGCGGCCGTATAAGTCGCCGATAAGGAACAGGCTGTCCCTGAGCTTGGGGAAAGCGGCAAAGCTTGCTGTGCCCTCTGCCGCCCGCGCGAAGTACACTAGAAGGAACGGACGCTATTTTGATACCGATTCCCAGCAGCCGGTTCGACTTCGCCGACATGCACACACCTTTGTTTCCGGCCGGACAGTTCACGCAGCCGCTGGCCTATGGTGCAAGCCTCCGCGAAGGAGGCGTGCAGTTTGCCGTCTTCAGCCGGTCGGCCACGGCCATGCGCGTCTTGCTCTACGACCGCGTCACCGATCTTGAACCTGAACACATCATCCATTTCCACCCCGACCTTGACCGCTGGGGCGACATCTGGAGCGTCTTCGTGCCGGGCGTCACCGCCGGGCAACTTTATCATTTCCAGGCCGACGGGCCCTTCGAGCCCCAACGAGGCCACCGCTTCGACGGCACCGCCCGGCTCATCGACCCCTATGCACGGGCGTTGGCCGGCGAGTTTCAGCCGGCGAGCGACGGCATCGTGCGGCCGCCCAAGTGCGTCGCGATCGACGACACCTTCGACTGGGAAGGCGACCGTCCGCTCAATCGCCGGCTGTCGGAAACGATCATTTACGAAATGCACGTCCGCGGCTTCACGCGATCGCCCACCAACAGCGACCGCCATCCCGGCACGTATCTGGGCGTCATCGAAAAGATTCCCTATCTGCAATCCCTCGGCATCACTGCCATCGAGCTGATGCCGGTCTTCGAGTTCCCCACCAATCACTGGCTGGGCCGGCCGGAAACGCGGCCCAACTATTGGGGCTACGATCCGATGGCCTTCTTCGCGCCCCACCGCGGCTATGCGGTCGGCAGCGAGCCTGGCTCCCAGGTGGCCGAG
Source organism: Pirellulales bacterium (assembly GCA_035533075.1). Taxonomy (NCBI): domain Bacteria; kingdom Pseudomonadati; phylum Planctomycetota; class Planctomycetia; order Pirellulales; species Pirellulales bacterium. The sequence continues at coordinate 7,507 of DATLUO010000065.1, forward strand.
TTCAAGCAGATGGTGCGGGCACTGCACCAGGCCGGCATCGAGGTGATTCTCGACGTGGTCTTCAACCACACGGCCGAAGGGAACCAGCTCGGTCCCACGCTCAGCTTCAAGGGCCTGGGCAATCGCGTCTATTACATGTTGGCCAATGGCGGCGCCGACTACCGCAACTATTCGGGCTGCGGCAACACCGTGAACGGCAACCATCCGATCGTTCGCGAGCTGATCTTCTTCTGCCTGCGCTACTGGGTGCAGAACTACCACGTCGACGGCTTTCGTTTCGACCTGGCGTCGATCCTCAGCCGCGACCGCAACGGCGAGCTGCTGCCCAATCCGCCGCTGGTCGAGGCCATCGGCGAAGACCCGCTTTTGGCCCGCACCAAGATCATCGCCGAGGCCTGGGACGCGGCGGGAGCGTATCAGGTCGGCTCGTTCTCCAACCGCCGCTGGGCCGAATGGAACGGCCGCTATCGCGACGACGTGCGGCGCTATTGGCGCGGCGACGACGGCATGCTCGGCCCGCTGGCCACGCGGCTGTGCGGATCGAGCGACCTCTACGGCCCCAGCGGAAGGCAGCCGTATCACAGCATCAACTTCATCACTTCGCACGACGGCTTCACGCTCGACGACCTGGCGAGCTATCAGGAAAAGCACAACGACGCCAACGGCGAAGAGAACCGGGACGGGGACAATATGAACTACAGTTGCAATTACGGAGTCGAAGGCCCGACGCGCCGCCAGGCGGTGCGGAAGCTGCGGGCCCGGCAGATCCGCAATTTTCTTTCCACGCTCTTTCTCAGCCAGGGCGTGCCGATGCTGCTGTCGGGCGACGAATGTCGCCGCACGCAGCAAGGCAACAACAACGCCTATTGCCAAGACAACCCGGTGGCGTGGTTCGATTGGAACCTGGTCGACCAGAACGCCGACCTGTCGCGCTTCTGCCGGGCGTTGATCGCCTTCCGCCGCCGCCAGCCGACGGTGCGTCACGCCAGCTTTCTGGTGGGAGAATCGTCTGAGCCGGGTCTGCTGCCCGACGTGAGCTGGTTCAACGCCGACGGCCGGGCCGTGGACTGGAACAATGTCTCGGAACACAGCTTGGTCTGTGTGTTCGGCGCCTGGCCGACGACCGGACCGAGTTCGCTGGTTGCCCGGCACGTGATGATCTTCACGCACTCCGGCCCGCACCCGCGCGAGTTCACGATTCCGCGCCTGGCCGAGGGAATCGAGTGGCGGCTGTTCATCAACACGGCGGCCGACAGCCCCGAAGACGTCTACCCCGACGCCGACGGTCCCTCGCCGGTCGACGGCAAGCTGTTGCTCTTGGACCACTCGCTGATGTGCTACGTGGCGGCGAAATAGGCGCTGCGCACCGGCGCGGATTAGCGGACGCCGACACGGACAAAGCGGGCCGGCTTTTGCCGCGTGAATCTACCAAATTCCGGAAGAGATTCTTTGGATGTCTCAGCACCCCGACCTGACCGGGGACCCGCGACTCGGCGGCGATCATCAGCAGCGCTTCCTGCCGACCCGTTTCACCGTCGAAGGCGACGCGATCGACACGAGGGGCTTTCCCTGTAACTCGCTGGCCTGCCCGCACTGCCACTTGCACTTCTTATCGCGGGGCGATGGCTCGGCGCGGCAAGGAGCATAATTTCCGTCAGATCGCGCTAACACAGGCAGGCGCCGGACGGCGCAAGTGCTTTCGCAAAAACGGTTTCCGATGGCACCGTTGCCAAAACAAAAGGGGGGGATTTCGTTGCGCTCCGCCGCGCGCGGCGGACGACCATAATACTCGCCGCCGCGCGCGGCGGAGCGATCGCGCTTCGCGTTCGACAACCTTCCGCCGCGCGCGGCGGGATCGCGACTCCGCGTGCCTTGCGGCGGCAGGCGCGGAGGCGTCACGCCAAAACTACCCGGCTAGGACTCGAACCTAGAATGAGGGAGCCAAAGTCCCTAGTGTTACCATTACACCACCGGGTAAAACCGCGCCAGCCGCTATTTTCCTGCCCGCCGGTTCTCCTGCCCGCTATTTTCGCTTGACCACCGAAAACGCGAGCTGTTCCAACTCGATGGCCAAGTCGACGCCCACCTGACTGACATGCTGGGGCAAGTTGATCGTGACGGGGGCAAAGTTCAAAATTCCTTCGACCCCCACCGCCACCAGCCGGTCGGCCACAAGCTGCGCAGACGGCGACGGCACGGCAATCATGCCGAGACGTATCCTATGGACTTGCGCCACTTCTGGCAAGCGGTCGAGGTGTTCGACCACCAACCCCTCCGCGGGACTGCCGACCTTATCGTCGGCCACATCGAAGACGGCCACAATGCGGAACCCCCGCTGTGCGAATCCCCGATAACCTAACAGCGCGCGGCCCAAGTTGCCCATGCCGACCAACGCCACCGGCCATTGCTGGTCGGTGCCCAGAATCCGCTTGATGGCCGTGATCAGCTCGTCGCAGCGATAGCCGATGCCGGGATGACCAAAATGCCCGAAATAGGCCAAATCCTTTCGCACCTGGGCGTCGCTGAAACCGAGCACGCTGCCCAGGCGGGTGGAACTGGTGGTGGCATGGCCGTCTCGGACGAGGTGCTCCAGCTCACGCAGATAAAGACTGAGCCGGTTGACCACCGCCTTGGGCGCCGGCCCGTCGGGCGGTGGCACGGGGGGTTTCCGTTTCGGTTGGCTCATGTCGCTGGGCAGGCGGCTCCGGCGTCTTTCGGGCAAAGGCTTACGGCAAGTGTACCGTAGGGCACGCCGCGGGCCTTCACAAGCTTTCGGCGGTATCCGGGCCTAGGCGGATTGGCCGCGCATCTTCGCTCATCGCTACAACCGGAACGGTGGGCCACCGGCGGCTGCGGCGCCGCAATCTTGTTGCATAGAGTGCAGGCCGGATAGCCGATCAATAAGGTGTTGCGGGCATGCACGGCAAAACGCTCGCAGTTCGACGGCATTCTCCAAGTAACGCCAAATTCCCAGCCGATTTAGGCCGCGGACATCAAGCAAACCTCCTGCCTTGACGATAGTCATTGGCATACGGCCGATCGATCGCGCGGTTGCATCGCCTACGGCGTCCGGGGCGAGCCGGATGTTCGTGCGATCTGCGCGGTCGAGCTAAAGCACGTGGAATGTGCGGCCGACATTTACCGTAGACGGGCACGCGCTCGTCCGACCAGGCCCTACCTTTTCTGTCAAGTCCTTGGAGGAGGCAGGAGTATGAAAACTCTTTTGAGAACTCCCCTGATCGCTGTGGCCCTCACAGCGCTCTCGTGGAGTTCGGCCGACGCCAGCTATTGCGGCGCGGCGCGTTACCAATGTTGTACCCGTAGCTGCGACACCGTCAGCTACGCCTGCTGCAAGCAGCAGTGCCACACGGTGATGAAGACCTGCAAGGAAGTGGTCTACGAACGTCAAAACTACACCTGTTACAAGACGGTGTGGGAGCCGGTCTGCGAGGAACGCACGATCGACTGCGTCAAGTACGTGCAGGAGCAACGTCTCCGCAACTGCGAGTACACAGTTTGCAAACCAGTCTGGGAAACCCGGATGCGGTCTGTGAACTGCACCGTTTGCAAGCCCGTCTGGGAGACGAAAACCCGCGAGCTGCACTACACAGTTTGCAAGCCAGTCTACGAGACGAAGACCTGCCAGATCCCGTACACTGTTTGCAAGCCGGTCTACGAGACCAAGACTCGCGAGATCCACTACACAGTTTGCAAGCCCGTCTGGGAGACCCGGACCAAGAACATCCCGTACACGGTCTGTAAGCCTGTCTACGAGAGCCGCACTCGGCAGATCTGCTACACTGTTTGCAAGCCGGTCTGCGAGACCAAGACTCGTCAGATTAACTACACCATTTGCAAGCCGGTATGGGAGACGAAGACCTGCCAGATCCCGTACACCGTTTGCAAGCCGGTCTGGGAGACTCGGACCAAAACCATCCCGTACACCGTTTGCAGACCGGTCTACGAGACCAAGACCTGTCAGATTCCCTATACCGTTTGCAAGCCGGTCTACGAGACCAAGACTCGGCAGATCAACTACACTGTTTGCAAGCCGGTGTGTGAAACTAAGACCTGCGAGATCCCCTATACCGTTTGCAAACCGGTCTACGAGACCAAGACTCGTCAGATTAACTACACTGTTTGCAAGCCGGTGTGGGAGACGAAGACCTGCCAAATCCCGTACTCAGTCTGCAAACCGGTCTACGAGACGAAGACCCGCGAGATCCCGTACACGGTCTGCAAGCCGGTCTACGAGACCAAGACCTGCGAGATCCCGTACACCGTTTGCAAGCCGGTCTACGAGACCAAAACTCGAGAGATTAACTACACTGTTTGCAAGCCGGTGTGGGAGACCAAGACCTGTCAAATCCCATATTCGGTCTGCAAGCCGGTGTACGAAACGAAGACCCGCGAGATCCCCTATACTGTTTGCAAACCGGTTTACGAGACCAAGACCTGCCAGATCCCCTATACCGTTTGCAAGCCGGTCTACGAGACCAAAACGCGGGAGATCCATTACACAGTTTGCAAGCCGGTGTATGAGACACGGGAACGCGTTTGCCGCTACACTGTTTGCAAGCCGGTGTATGAAACGAAAGCCCGCGACATCTGCTATACCGTTTGCAAGCCGGTGTATGAAACGCGGGAACGCACGATCTGCTATTCCGTTTGCAAGCCGGTTCATTATACTCGGACCATCAACGTCTGCTGCGGTCGCTGGGAAACCCAAGTCAGCGAGTGCCCCGGCCGTGTGATGACGAAGTGCGTGCAAGAGCCGGGCTGCTGGACGTGGGACCCGTGCTGCTGCCGGTGCGTCTATCACCCCGGCGCCGTCCGCACCTGCCAGGTGCAGTGCCCGCCGATCAAGGTGTGCAAGAAGGTCTGGGTGCCCGAGGTCCAACAACGCGAAATCCAATGCGTCAAGTATGTGGCCGAGTACCGCACCAAGACCTGCACCTATCAGGTTTGCAAGATGGTGCCCGAGCAGCGGGTGAAGACCTGCCAGTATACGGTCTGCCGCATGGTGGCCGAGTGCCATGAAAAGCGCGTGCCTTACCAGGTTTGCAAAATGGTGCCGGAATGCCGCACCAAGACCTGCAGCTACCAGGTCTGCCACATGGTGCCTGAGCACCGCGTGAAGACCTGCACCTACCAGGTTTGCAAGATGGTGCCGGAATGCCGCGTCAAGACCTGCCAGTACACGGTTTGCCACATGGTTCGCGAGAACCACGTAAAGACCTGCACCTATCAGGTTTGCAAAATGGTGCCCGAATGCCGCACCAAAACCTGCACCTATCAGGTCTGTCACATGGTGCCTGAGCACCGCGTCAAGACCTGCACCTACCAGGTCCACAAGATGGTGCCGGAATGCCGCACCAAGACCTGCAGCTACACGGTCTGCCACATGGTGCCTGAGCACCGCGTGAAGACCTGCACCTACCAGGTCTGCAAGATGGTGCCCGAATGCCGCGTGCGGACCTGCACCTACCAGGTCTGCAAAATGGTTCGCGAGCACCGCGTGAAGACCTGCACCTACCAGGTCTGCAAAATGGTGCCGGAATGCCGCACCAAGACCTGCAGCTACCAGGTCTGCCATATGGTTCCCGAGCAGCGTGTGAAGACCTGCACCTACCAGGTCTGCAAAATGGTGCCCGAGTGCCGCGTGAAGACCTGCACCTACCAGGTCTGCAAGATGGTGCCGGAACACCGCGTCAAGACCTGCTGCTACCAGGTCTGCCGGATGGTGCCCGAATGCCGCGTGCGGACCTGCAGCTACCAGGTCTGCAAGATGGTGCCCGAGCACCGCGTGAAGACCTGCTGCTACCGCGTGTGCCACCTGGTCAAAGAGTGCCACACGAAGGAAGTGCCTTACCAGGTCTGCCACATGGTGGCCGAGAAGTGCGTGAAGCAAGTGCCGTATTGCGTCTGCAAGCCGGTCCACTACACGCAGACCATCCACGTCCGCCGCTGTGTGCCGAAGCAGGTCGCCTGCACGGTCACGCGGTGCGTGCCGAAGGTGATTTGCAAGCAAGTCCCGGTGCAGGTCTGCTGCCCGGTGCCCTGCTGCAACTAAGGAGGCAGTAGCCCACTCCTGCTGAACGGTCGGCAAGGAGCGCCTGGTCTCGCCAGCTCGCGGCGGCCCGATTCATGATGGATCGGGCCGCCGCTTTTTTATTGGACCGCGCCCAGCATCCGCGCGGCCGTGTGCTCCCACGTAAAGCGTTTCGCCGTCTCGATGCCCGGCCGATTCAAGAGACGACGACCTTCCTGCTTTTGAGCGTGCGTCCGCCGCATGTGCGCGATCGCCTGCTCCATCTGTTTCTCGCCCAGCGCCGCCCATTGGCCGTTGCCGAAAAACCAGCGGCCGTCATAGGCCTCTTCCAGCGCGTCGATCTCGATCAACAAGGCGTTCGCCGCGTCGCAGTATTCCGTGTGCGCCGAGTAGTTGGTGGCGATGACCGGTTTGCCGCACGACATCATCTCCAACAGCGGCAAGTTCCAGCCTTCGGCCCGCGAGAGAAACACGCCGCAGTCGGCCTGCCGCATCGTCGCCGCCACCTCTCGCTGGTCCGCCAGCCGGGGCAGAATCTTGATCTTCTCCGCCAACGGGCACGACTTATACAACGTTTCCCACTGCTGGTTCTTGGCCACGGTGGCAGACCGGTCGTTGCCGATCACCGGATTGAACGTGAGCATCCAAAGCTCCACGTCGTCCTGCGGGCAAAAGGCAGAATTGAAGATTTCCAGCAGCACGTCGTGTCCCTTGCGCCGCTCCCACTTGCCGACGCTCAAGAAGACGGTGGTCGCCCCGCGCGACTGCCCGTCGTCGCGCGGTTCATGGAACACGGCCCGATCGACGCCCAGCGGAACGACATCGATGGCCCCCTTGCGCCCGGCGCCGCTGGCCTCGACAATCTCGCGCGCCCATCCGCAGGTGACAAACAACCGGTCCTGGCTCCGCAAGTGGTTCAACTCCGCTTCGCTGAACCGGTCGAGTTCGAATATCGGAAAGCCGATCCGCGGAAAGCCGACGTGCTCGGCCAAGTGGTTCTGGTGGGCGATGCGGATACTGGGCGCATGACCGTCGAAACACTTCTGCCGCTCGACTGCCTCTTCGATGAGCTGCTGCTCGTCGCCGGCGGCGTCGATTCGGCCGATCGGCCAAAACGCGACCTGCCGGCCCGCCCGCCGCAATGCCTTGAGCACATTCAGACCCACCACTCCGTAACCCAGGTGGTTGATCGGACAGATCAAATTAATGGCCGCGGTCCGCGCCTCGCCGTTGCCGTTGTGATGATCAGGGATGAGGGATGAAAGATGAGGGATGAGGGGCTCTTCCAATTTTGGATTTTGGATTTTGGATTTTGGATTGCTTCCCTCTCCCTCCGGGAGAGGGTTAGGGTGAGGGTGGTTGCCGGGCGAGTTGACGTCGAACACCTCAGCCAATGGCCTTGTGGTGCTTCGGGCCCCCTCGCCCCAGCCCTCTCCCGGACGGAGAGGGGGTATGGCCACGGACGACGGACCACGGACTACGGACGTCTGACCAATTCGCGCGCTCAGCGCCCGCGTTACCTTGCCGAACACCGTCTTCCAATCGCCCGGCCGCGGCTGCCGAAAGAGCCGCATCGTGGGATACCAGGGACTGTCGCTACGGTCGGTCATCCAGCGCCAATCGGCCGCAAAGGGCAGCACGACCCACACGGGCCGGCCCATCGCTCCCGCCAAGTGCGCGATCGACGTGTCGGAGGTGATCACCAGGTCGAGATGCTGCAAAATGGCGGCGGTGTCCATGAACGGCCCGGCGGCGCCGTCGACCTGCACGCCAAAATCGATCACCGGAAAATGGTTCGCCACGCCCACAAGCTGCTCGGCGCCCGGCCCCTTTTGCAGATTGACGAGCCTCACGCCTGGCAGGTCGGCCAGGGGCTGAAACTCGGCCAGCGGCAGCGATCGATAGCGGTCGCCGGTCCAGGCCGGATTCCCCTGCCAGGCGATGCCGATGAGAAAGGGAAGGGTTGGGAGTTGGGGATTGGGGGTTGGTGTCGGAGCTACCAGCGCAAAGCGTTGGCGCCATTTTTCGACGAGCTTCGGATCGGCCGACAAGTACGGCGCCTCCGCCGGGACGTCGCCCGCGGTCGTGCGCAACAGCGCCGGCAGGCTCATCAGCGCCGCCTGCACGTCGTGCTCCGGCAACCCCGCGCCGCGGGCCACGGCGCAATCGTAGTCATCACGCGGAGCGTGATGTCTACGGTCCAGCAGGCGCACCAACTCCGGCTGGCACTCGACGACCACTTTTCCGCCGGTCCGCTTCGCCAGTGCCGCGTAGCGGATGAACTGCAGCGTGTCGCCCAGCCCTTGCTCGGCATACACCAGCAGCGTGCGCCCGGCCAAGGGCGACCCGTCCCAGCGCGGCTTGTCCGACGGCTTGGGCCGGGCGGTCGGCAGCCGCTCGCGCCACTCATATTCCAGCCAGCCCTGCTCGAACCTCCCGAGCGAGAGCAACGCGCGGCCCAGGTTGTGGTGCGCCTCGATGTAGTCCGGCCGCAGCTCCAACGCCCGTCGATAGCACTCGGCGGCTTCCGCCGGGCGCGCCAACTGCACCAGCGCCGCGGCCAGGTTGTTGACGTTTTCGGCGCTGCCGGGCGTGCGCCGCAGGGCGTGTCGAAACTCGCACACGGCTTCCTCAAAGCGTCCCTGCTCGTAATACGCGAGTCCCAGGTTGCCGTAGGCGTCGGTGAAATCCGGATCGACTTGGAGCGTTTTGCGGAACGAAGACACCGCCTTCACCAACCGGTTCTGCCGCGCCTGCACGACGCCCAGATTATGGTGCGCGGCGGCGAAGGCGGGGTGCAACTCGACCGCCCGCGAAAGGCGCTCTTCCGCCTCGGCGAGCTTCCCTTCCTTCGCCAGGGCGATGCCCGCCGCATGCTCCCGCTCCGCTTCCAATCTTGGATTTTCGATTCGATTGTCAGTCGTCAGTTGTCCGTGGTCAGTTGCAACGGACAACTGACGACGGACCACGGACCGGCTCCACAACTCCTCCGCCATCCTCTCGAACAACTCCGCCCAGTTCTCCGCCTCGCGCTGCCGGAAGATGCGCATGCTCGGATACCAAGGCGACCGCTCGCCGCTGCGCATCCAGCGCCAGTCGGCCACGGCGGGCAAGGCCATCCACACCGGCACGCCCAAGGCGCCGGCCAGGTGCGGCATGGCCGTGTCGGACGTAATCACCAGATCGACGCACTTCATGATGGCCGCCGTATCCATGAACGCCCCGGCTTCTTCGTCGATGCTGCCAAGATCAATGACCGGGAATTTGCCGTCCAAGTCGGCAAGCTGTTCCGTGCCGAACCCTTTCTGCAGGCTCACCAGTTGCACGCCGGGAATGGCGGCCAGCGGAGCGAACGCCCGCAGCGGAATCGACCGCTGGCGATCGCCGCGATACTGCGGGTTGCCTTGCCAGGCGATGCCAATCAGGAAGGAAGGGGTTGGAGGTTGGGGACCGGGGGTTGGGGCGTAGGGTGGGACCAGCGAGCTTGCGAGCGCCGGCCCACCATGATCGTCGTTCGTCGGTGGGCCGGCGATTGCTCCGCAATCTTGTCCCACCCTACGAAGCTTCGCTCGCCAAGCCTCCACCAGCTTCTCATCCGGAAACAGATACGGCACCTCATCGGGCACCGTGTCGAGCGTGGTGCGAAACACCGCGGGCAAACTCAACAGGGGAATCTGCAGATCGAACTCCGGCAGCGGCCCGCCCACGGGCACCAACTCGTCGATGTGCCGACTGCCGCTCAACAACTTCAGCAGCGACTTTTGCGCCTCGACGATGACCCGCGCGCCGCGCTGCTTGAGTAGCCGCATATAGCGAATGAACTGCAGCGTGTCGCCCACGCCCTGCTCCAGGTAGACGAACACCGTGCGGCCGTCGAGATCGCAGCCGTCCCAGCGGCGCTGCTTGAACGTGCGACGGTTGACGTCCTTGGCCATCCAGCGCCATTCGTACTCCGTCCAGCCTTGCTCGAAGTCGCCCGCCGCCAGCCAGGCCAGCGACCGGTTGAGATGGGCCTCGGGATAGTCGGGCCGGAAAACCATGGCCCGTTCGTAGTTCGTCACCGCCTCGTCGTCCTGTCCCCACTGCACCAGAGCGATGCCCAGATTGTTGTAGGCTTCGGCGTAGTCGGACTTGAGCCGGATGGCCCGCCGCAACGAGCTGACGGACTCGTCGATCTGCCCCAGTGCGCGCAGCGAGTTGCCCAGGTTGTTGAGTGCCAACGGCGAGTCGGGCGTGAGGGCCAGCGCCTGCCGATAGCTGGCGACCGCCTCTTCGTATCGCCGCTGCGCGGCCAACGCGACGCCGAGATTGTTATGCACGTCGGCGGCCCGCGGCCGTGTGGCCAGGGCCTGGCGATACGCGGCTTCGGCTTCCTGCAAGCGGCCGCGGCCTTCCAGCAAGATGCCCAGGTTGTTGAGGGCCTCGGGAAAGTCGGGCTTGAGCTGCAGTGCCTTGCGATACGACTCTTCCGCCTCGTTCGGCTTTTTCAGCTCGGCCAGCACGAGGCCCAGGTCGTGGTGCGCCTCGGCCAGCGATTTTGGATTTTGGATTTTGGATTTTGGATTGCCGTCAGAGGTCTCAGGGCTTTGGTCTTGGGTCTTGGTTGCTTCGCCGACTGTCTTCTGTGCCGCTTCCAATGGCCAATTCGCAATTTGCAATTTGCAATTTGCAATTTCCCCTCGCCCCTCGCTCTCTCTCCCCTGCTCCGCCTCCAGCAGCCGGACTCCCTCTCCCTCCGGGAGAGGGTTGGGGTGAGGGACGTCGCGCTGGTTTACGTCCAACAGCCGGATGGCCTCGCGATACTGGTCCGCGGCCTCGGCGAACTTGCCGAGGGCCTTGAGCGAGGCGGCCCAATCGCGGTGGCAGGGGTGCGAGTCGGGCTTGAGCTCGACGGCCTGCTGGAACGCGGCCGCGGCCTCTTGTTTGCGGCCGCGCTGGGCCAGCGCCACGCCCAGGTTGCGCCGCGTGTCGACCGAATCGGGCTTGAGCTCCAGCGCGCGCCCGAAAATGGCGATGGCATCGTCGAGCTTGCGCTGCTTGGCCAGGGCCACGCCCAGATCATGCATGGCGGTCGCGTCGCGGGGCTCATGCTCGATGACCTTCCGCAGCTCGGCTTCCGCCCGGTCGAACTTTCCTTGCTTGATCGCCGCGGCGGCTTCCGCGCGATGCGCGGCGGCCGGAGACGTTAATGTTGCAGTCATGCGGTTGCCCGTTTCAGGGTTCAGGGTTTAGGGTTCAGGGTTCAGGGTTCAGGGTTCAGGGTTCAGGGTTCGGGGTTCAGCACCGAAGGTGCGTGATTCGATAGCCCAGGGTACACGCAGCGGAACCCTGGGTATCGGTGGCGCCAAACTCCTTCACCCCAACGGGGTGAGACTCCGTGGGTGGCGCAACCAGGCGGGGCTAAGAAACGGCTGTCCTTGCGACGGATGTCGGGCTTCATACTCTCACCTCGCCTCCTCCACGAGCCGCGCCAAATCGTTCTTGATCCGTTCGAACACCGAGGTCCAATCGCCTCGCGCCGTTTGCCGATAGAGCCGCATCGTGGGATACCAAGGCGAATCGTCCCGCGCGAGCAGCCAGCGCCAGTCGGCCGAATAGGGCAGCGCCACCCACACCGGCCGGCCCAGCGCCCCGGCCAGATGCGCCACCGCCGTGTCGGAAGTGATCACCAGATCGAGATTCATCATCACGGCGGCCGTGTCCATGAAGGCCCCTTGCGCCTCATCGACGTCCGGCCCCAAGTCGGCGATGGGCAATTTTGGATTTTCGATTTTCGATTTTGGATTGGCCGCGCGCAGAGCCGCCTGTTCCGCCTGGTCCTCGCCGGCGTGTCGGCCGCCGTGCATCCGCACGAGCTGCTCGTGCCGAACGCCTTTTTGCAAACCGATCAAGCGCACGCCGGGCAAGTCGGCCAACGGCGTCAAGCAAGCCACCGGAAAGGAACGTTGGCGATCGCCCTGATAATGGGCGTTTCCCTGCCAGTTGACGCCAATGAGGAAGGGAGGGGTTGGGAGTTGGGGATTGGGGGTTGGGTTGCAGGGTGGGACCAGCGAGCTTGCGAGCGCCGGCCAACCATCTGCAACGCCGCTCTCGGTGGGCCGGCGCTCGCAAGCTCGCTGGTCCCACCCTACAAGGAGGCGCTCACGCCAAGACTCGATCAATTCGGGATCGGCCGACAAATACGGGACCTGGTTGGGAATCGTCTCCAGCGTCGTGCCGAACATCCGCGGCAAACTCAACAGCGGCATGTGGTAATCGAACTCCGGCAGCGGTCCGCTCTCGGTGACAACCTGATCGATGCCGGCCACGCGGTTGAGCAGGCGGGTCATTCTTGACTGGCAGCGGACGACGACGCGCGCACCGCGCTGTTTGAGCAAGGCGGCGTAGCGTATGAACTGGATCGTGTCGCCCAGCCCCTGTTCGCAATGCACGAACAACGTTCGCCCGGCCAGATCGCCGACTGATTTTGGATTGTCCGTTGACAGTTGTGCGTGGTCCCAGCGGGGCTGAGCAAAGCGCTTCTCGGCCGCGGGCCGGGTCTGAAACCGCCATTCATACTCTTGCCAGCCGGGAAGCAGGTCGCCTTGCAACAGGCACGCGAAGCCGCGATTCAGGTGCGCATCGGCATAGTCGGGCTTCACCGCGATGGCCCGCTCATAGGCTGCGATGGCTTCCGCCGGCCGGCCCAGCTCGCGCAGGGCGATGCCCTGGTTGTTCAGCGCTTCGGGATAGTCGGGACGCAACTCGAGTGCCCGCTCGAACGTGGCCAGCGCCTCTTCGTAGCGGCCTTCCATCGTCAAGGAGATGCCCAGATTGTTATGCGCCTCGACGTAGTCCGGCTCGATCGCCAGTGCCCGTCGATAGGCGGCGACGGCATCGCCGTAGCGCTGCAGGTGGGCCCAAGTGATGCCCAAGTTGTTGTGGGCCGCGGCGAACTTGGGCCGGCGCCGCAGCGCGTCTTGCAGACACTCGATCGCCTGCCAGTAGCGCTGCTGACGGCAATAAGTAACGGCCAGATTGTTCGAAGCGTCGGACCGCCGTGCGTCTCGGCGCAGCAGGCCCTGCAGCGTGGCCGCCGATTCGTCCAAGCGGCCTGTCTCCCGCAGTGCCACGGCCAGATTGACTTGAATGTCGCCGTCGTCGGGGTCGAGCCTGGCGGCCTCGCGATAACTGGCCAGGGCGGCCTGCCAGTGGTCCGTTGTCCGTTGTCCGTTGCCTTCGGCCAGCAAACAGTTGCCGAGATAGAAATGTGCCCGTGCCCAGTGCGGCCGCTGGCGAAGGGCCTTGCGGAAATAGGCAATCGCTTCCGCATGCTCGCCGAGGCCGGCCAGCGCGGAACCGAGATTGAGCAAGGCTTCCGGATAGCGCGGCCGTCGTTTGAGCGCCTGGCGAAACTCGGCAGCCGCATCGCGGCCGCGGCCCAGACGCATCAAGGCGCTGCCCAAGTTGTTGTAAACGGCCGGATCGTCGGGCGCCGTCGCCAGGGCCCTCTCGAAGAGCGCCAGCGCGCCCTCGGCGTCGCCTTGCTCGATCGAAGCGGCGCCTCGAGCACAAAGCCCGTCGGCCTCGGCGCAGTGCGGGCCCGTCGGGCGGCGTTCGTCGCTGAGAATGTCCCGAATTTGCCCGGTGATCCGCTCGCATACATCCGTCCATTCACCGCGGCGAGACTGCCGGAACAACCGCGCGGTCGGAAACCAGGGGCTGTCGCCGCGGTCGAGCAGCCAGCACCATTCGGGCACGACCGGAAGGGCCGCAAACAGCGGCACTCCCAGCGCGCCGGCAAGCCGGGCGCAGACACCATCGGTGGCGATGACGAGGTCGAGGTTTGCGATCAGGGCGGCCAGGGCCGGGGCAGTCATCACGCTGGCGCGTGATGCGTCACCCGGAGCGTGATGACTACGCTCGCTCAAATCGATGACGCGGACGCCCAGCACCTCGGCCAGCGATTCGATCCATTCTTTCGGCGCCGCGCCGTCGCGCGCGTCGCAGCGCCAATCGACGCCGATCTTGAAGCCGGACAAAGGGGCCAGCTTGCGTCGCCACTCTTCGACGAGCTCGGGAGCGAGACGCAAGAAGGGGAGGCCCGCGGCCTGCTCCGGGCCCGGCGAGCCGAGCAGCAAGGGCAGATCGCCCAGCGGCAGCGAGAGGTCGGCCTCAGGCGGCTGGCAACGGCCGGCGAACACGCGATCGACTCCCCGACAGCCGCCGACGATGGTCTCGTGCCCGGCCGGGCAGCGGACCCAGACCGTCGTGCCCCGCGCGTTGGCCACGGCCGCGAAGCGCAGCAAAAGCAGCGTTTCGCCCAGGTCGTCGCCGGCGGTCAGCAACAGACGTTTGCCGTGCAGTTGTCCGTGGTCCGTGGTCCGTGGTCCGTCGCCACTGACCACGGACAACGGACCACTGACAGCGGACGAATAGTCGCCCCAACCTTGCTCGAAGTCTCCGAGCGACAGGTGAGTCATCGCGCGTTGGCGGCGGGCCTCGTGAAAATCGGGCTGCAATTCGAGCGCGCGGCCGTAGGCCGCCAGGGCCTTTGGGAACTGGGCCTGCTGGCGAAAGACGTTGGCCATGCCGAAATGGGCTTGTGCGTAGCGCGCATCCCGCTTGAGCGCCTGCTGAAAACGATCGAGCGCCTGGCACCACTTGCCCTGCGCGGCCAGCACGTTGCCGAGGCTGTAGTGCGGTCCGGCGGCGCCGGGCAACTGGCGCAACGCGCGGCGCAGCTCTTGCTCGGCCTGTTGCGGCTGGCCCAGGCCGGCCAAGGCCGCGCCCAGACTCACGCGCGCCTCGGCGTTGCGCGGCGACAACCGCAGACAACGGCGAAAACAGGCCGCGGCCTGGTCGAGGCGGCCGAAGCCGGCCAGCGTGGCGCCCAGATTGTAGTGCGCCTCGGCGGACCGCGGCGCGAGCCACAAGGCGCGGCGGAAATGGAGCAGCGCCTCGCGACGCCGGCCGGACTCGGCGAGTTGAACGCCACGATCGTTCAGGAATTTTGGATTTTCGATTTTGGATTTTGGATTGTAGGGTGGGACCAGCGAGCTTGCGAGCGCCGGCCCACCATGATCGGCGTCGTTCGTTGGTGGGCCGGCGATTGCTCCGCAATCTTGTCCCACCCTACCAGCCTCCATTTGCAGATTTGCAATTTGCAATTCGCAGTTTGCAATTTCCCCTCTGCCCTGTGCCCTCTGCCGTGTTCCCTTCCGCCGCCTCGCCAATTCGGCCAGCTCTTTTCGGATGCGGCGAAAGACGCCTGGCCAGTCGCCGGGCGCGGTCTGGCGGAAGAGCCGCATGGTGGGATACCAAGGCGAGTCGTCGCGCCCCAGCAGCCAGCGCCAGTCGGGCGAAAAGGGGACCGCCATCCACACCGGCACACCGAGCGCGCCGGCCAGATGAGCCACGGCCGAATCGGAGGTGACCACGAGGTCGAGGTTCTTCATGATGGCCGCGGTGTCGACAAACCGGCCGTGGCGCCGGTCGACCTCGCCCACGGGTTCCGAGACATCAAAGGCGTCGGCCACATGGAGGAGCTGCTCGGCGCCGTGCCCTTTCTGCAAGTTGATCAGCCGCACGCGCGGCAGGCCGGCCAAGGCGGCGAAGTGCGCCAGCGGCAGCGACCGCTGGCGGTCGGCCGGGTAGCGCGGGTTTCCTTGCCAGGCGATGCCGACCAGGAAGTCGTCGGGCGTCAGGCGATTGGCGTCAGGCGCGCCAGAATTCTCACGAATCGCGCCGGAATTCTCACGAATTCTGCTACCGCGGATTTTGTCGAGCTCGGCCCGCCAGGCTTCGACGAGCCGCTCCTCGACGGAGAGGTAAGGCACCGTGTTGGGAATCGTTTCCAGCGTCGTTCCAAAGATGCGCGGCAGGCTCATCAGCGGAAGCTGAACGTCGAAGTCGTCGCAGACCGAAGGAACGGGTGCGTCGGCTGCCAAGCACCCCGCGGGCCGCTGCGGCATCGGGCTGCCTCCCCCGGTTCCGTCGCCCGTCAGCAGCCGATCGACGCCCGCGACGTCTTTGAGCAGGGCGGCCAGTTGCCGGGGCACGCGGACGACGACGGTGGCGCCTCGCGCTTTGACCAGCGGCGCATAGCGGATGAACTGGATGGTGTCGCCCATGCCCTGCTCGGCGTGCAGCAAGATGGTCTTGCCGTCGAGCGGCCCGCCGTTCCAGGCGGGCGGGGCGGCCGCTGTTTGGCGGGCGAACTCGTGGCGTTCGAAATCGCGGCATTGCCAGCGGCACTCGTATTCGGGCCAGCCGCGCTGGAAGTCGCCGTGCAAGAGGAACCACAGCGAGCGGTTGCGGCGGACCTCGGGAAAATCGGGTTTGAGATCGAGCGCGCGGTCGTAGTCGGCGGCCGCCTCGGCATAGCGCGCCCGCGAGACCAAGGCGCTGGCCCGGTTGTTGTGGGCCTCGGCGAAGTCGGGCTTGATCGCCAGAGCCCGGCCATATTTTTCGAGGGCCTCATCGAACCGCCCGGCGGCGGCCAGCGCGATGCCCCAGTTGGAAAGCAGGGCGGCGGAGCCGGGAGCGAGTTCGTCTGCGCGGCGGAAGTAATCGAGCGCCCGCTCGGGGCGGCCGTCGAGCGTCAAGGCGGTGCCCAGATTGCTGAGCGCCATGAAGTGCCTGGGCTGCAGCCGCAATGCGTCTTGGCAGCATTGGACGGCCTCGGCATAGCGCAGCGCGTCCTTCAGGGCGGCGCCGAGCTGGAGGTGGGCCTCGGCGTCGTAGGGCGTCAGTTCCAGGGCGCGCCGGAAGGCGTCGATGGCCTCGTCGAGTTTTCGTTGGGCGGCCAGCGTCGCGCCGAGCTGCAGGTGCGCCTTGGCCAGGTGGGGCGCGGCGCGCAGCACCCGGCGAAACTCGTCGGCGGCCTCGTCGAGCCGGCCGGCGGCGCGGAGCGCCAGGGCCAGGTTGAAGCGTGCGTCGGGGAAGGCCGGGTCCAATCGCAAGGCGCGCTCGAAGCAGACGACGGCCTCGGCGTAGCGGCCCTGTTCGGCCAGGCAGCTCGCCAGGTTGTTGTGCGGCTGAGCGCCCGTGGGCCAAAGCGCGATGGCGCGCTGAAAACGGTCGGCAGCCAGTTCGAACCGCCGCAAGCGGGCCAAGGCGATGCCCAAATTGTTGTGCGTGGCGCCGACGGTCGGGTCGAGCTCGACCGCGCGCTCGAGCAGGGCGACCGCTTCGTCGAGCTTGCCCGACTGGCCGAGCAGCATGGCTTGGCGGTTGAGCTGTTCGGCGTCGAGTTGGTCGAGCGACGAAAAGGGGTTGGGGATTGGGGGTTGGGGATTGGGGCCAGGGGACTCTCGATCGCGGATCGAACCGTGCGTGGGCAGGGTGTGAGCGCGGGCGTCGTGATCGGGCGCCTGCCGGTCGTTACACGATTTGGCCACGGTGGCCATCGGACCCTCGCAAGTAGAGTTACCGCGAAACGACGTAGTTATCTGCGCGGGCGCGAAAAAGTCAAGCGGCCCGTGGAATTTTGGATTTTGGATTTTGGATTTTGGATTAGTCCGTGGTCCGTGGTCCGTTGATGAGGGATGAGGGATGAGGGATGAGGGATGAGGGATGAGGGATGAGGGATGAGGGATGAGGGATGAGGGATGACGAAATTCGGGCCGGCATTTGCTATACTGTGCGCTTTGTACCAGGTTCTGGTTTAGCGAGGTGATCC
The DNA here is from genome assembly GCA_035533075.1 of Pirellulales bacterium. NCBI lineage: Bacteria > Pseudomonadati > Planctomycetota > Planctomycetia > Pirellulales > Pirellulales bacterium. Next base: position 25,221 of record DATLUO010000065.1, read on the forward strand.
ATGAGTGCCACGAAAGAGATCAAGACCCTCTTGCAAGAGCTGCGCCAGCAGTTGGACGAAGAATCGCAAGCCAAGGTCGAGCCGGTGTTGCGGGCCATTCTGGAGTCCGCCAAGCCCCGGACGGTCACCGAGGTCGAGTATCGCAGCGATCCGAAGGACAAGGCCGAAATCGAATCGCTGCGAACGGCGCTGGCCTCGAAAGACGAGGCCATGCGCAAGCTGCAAGCGAGGCTGCCCGGCCCCACGCCGCTGCTGGACCACCTGTCGTTCGACGAACTGGTGAACGAGCTCGACGAGAAGGGGCAGGCGTGGTGCGAATGCCTGGCGGCGTGCGTGATACTCGCCGAGCGGAACGACGCCTTTCGCCGCCGGCGGAAGGTGTTTTTGGACCGCTCGTTGCGAGTGGCGCGGGTGAACTTGGGCAATTACCTGAAACACCTGGAGCGGTGCGATCGCGTGGACAGTCCGAAACTGATGGCCATCCTGGACGAGAACTGCCTCCGGATGCTGAACCAGATTGCCGACGAGATTGACGCCGCGTGGGGAATTCGGGTCGACCTGGAGATGCCCTTGCTGGTGACGACGGCCCGAGTCAAGGCGGCGGCGACCCAAAACGTGGTCGTGGTGGGAGGAGCGGGTGCGCCGGCCAACGGCGCGCCGCCAGCGCGTCCGGTCGCCGCGGCGAAAAAGCCGCCGCGCGGCCGCCGACGTGCTCGATAAGGGACGAGGGATGAGGGATGGTCTTGGCTCAATTTGCCATGTCCTGAACCCTGAACCCTGAACCCTGGACCCTGAACCCTGAACCCTGAACCCCCCATCCGGCACCCCCCGAAAAAAAATTCGATTGGCACGCGAAAAGTGCTTGCAAGCGCGGCGGACTTTGCTAGCCTGAAACACCGAGACGCGCCCCCTTCGATCGGGGCGCGGCCCATTTCCTCTGGTGCGGTTGTCAATGGAGGGCCATGACCGTGTCGCTGCCGTGTTCGAGTTGGCGCAAGTTGCGTGAGTGGTGGGATTCGCTCTGCGAGGCGATTCGGGCCACGCTCGAGGTCCGCGGCTGGCGGCGCCCGGGCGTCGGGCGGTTCGGCCGCGCGGCGCAAGCCACCCGCCGCCGCCGGCCCAAGAAGCCGCGCCGGCCGCGGAACCGCATGCTGCGGATGCTGATCTACGAAGGACTCGAAGCCCGCCGCGTGTTCAGCATGGAACCCGACGGCGACTGGGCCGTGATCACGGGACTGAGTTTTCCCAAGACCATCTACATCGACGAGCAGACGGCCTACGTGACCGTCGACTTTGGCGACACGGACTCGCAGGCGAATCCGCCGATCATCGATGGGAGTCCTGAGAGCTTCAGCGTCGTTTGGAACATCGCGCACAGCAGCGGCACCGAAGAGCTCTACTTTCAGAAAACCGACACGGACGTCGAGCCCTCGACCGACACGGTCGGTTTTCCCGTCGACGGGCTGGGTTATTACACGATCTCGGTGGCTGTGACCGACGTGGGGGAAGGCGGCACGAGTTCCGTCCTCACCGCCGTTTGCGTTGCGTCGCCGCCGACCGACGTCAACGTCGGGCAGTATGTTCCCCCGACCAGCACCGGCCCGGCGCCGATCGTCGAAGGCGCCGGGGGTGCATTCACCGTCGGCTTCATTGACAACGACGACCCTCCGCATGAACAGGGAGGGGAGCCCGATAGCTTCAGCTATTCCTGGGTGGCCACCGACGACAACGGCACGACGCTGGCCACGGCGGTGACCCCGGATCCGAGCTATTATTATGCCGCCGGGGAAGCCACGCACGTGAACCTGGCCTGCACCGTGATCGACGACGACGGGCTGAGCGCCACGGGCTCGACGTCGTTCGACGTGGGCGGGGTGCCGCCCTCGAACGTGCAAATCGCCACGCCCGCCAGCGCCCACGAGTGGGACACCCTCACGCTCACCGGCACGTTCGACGATTTCGACGCCGTGAGCGACACCTTCAACTACAATTGGAGCGTCAACGGCCCCGGTGGCGCGGTGAACGGCACCGCCAACGGGAACGCCTACACCTTCGCCGCGGGTGAAGGAGACGGGACCTACAACGCCCAGTTCATCGTCACCGACGACGACAACTTGAGCGCCACCGGCACCGCCAGCTTCATCGTGACGGGCATCCCGCCCACGAACGTCGGCGTGTCGGCCAACCCCGCCGCCGTCTACGAGTACCAATCGCTGACGCTGGCGGGCAGCTTTTCCGACGTCGATAAGTCGAGCTCCGGCGAATCGTTCACCTACAGTTGGACCGTCAAGGATCCCAACGGCGACGACTTCGCCAGCGGCAGCGGACTGACGCTGACCCTGCAAGCCGGCAGCATTCCGGGCACCTACACCGCCAGCTTCACCGTCACCGACGACGACAACCTGAGCGCCAGCGGCAGCGGCACGTTCCTGGTCAATCCGCCCAGCATCACGGCCTACGGCTACGGCATCTTCGACATCAAAGACGTCGCTTTCGACGACAACGTGGCCAGCTTCAGCGAGTCGCACGCCTACGGCGGCCACAGCTACCAGGCGTTCATCAACTGGGGCGACGGCCAGACCAGCGGGGGGACGGTGATCGACGACGGCAGCGACCCCGCCGCCGGCACCGCGACCGGGCACGTGACCGGCGAGCACGAGTATCAGCAGGAAGGCGTGTACGCCATCACGGTGATGATCGTCGATCAGAACTACTACTTCGACAAGCAGTTGGACTACCTGATCGGCTTCGGCGAGAGCTTCGCCAAGATCGCTCCGACCGACGAAGACGAATACGTGGAGACGGCCGCGGCCAGCGGCTACAACGACGTCTTCATCGGCGCCAACAGCGGCACGCCGAACTTCAGCGCCGGGACCTACTCGACGGGCGTCAGCGGCGGACCGCTGATCTTCACCTACATCGACGCGCTCACCGAAACCTACGCCACCGCGCTCGACACGCAGATCGCCACGCTGGACTCGATGAACGCCAGCGCGCAGGGCACGTTCAACGGAAAGAGCCCCTCGCTGGCCACCTTCTCCGTCGCCACCTATACGGCCGGCGACAGCGGCAGCCAGGCCTTCACGCGCGCGGAAACCTATGCCGACCTGGGCGTCTACCTGGTTAAGACCGACACCGGCGGCGGCGCCATCAGCGACAACAAGAACTACAGCAGCTTGACTTATACTTGGACGCAAAACGACACCGACAACAACGCCGACTTGGAGACGGGGGTGGTGCTGTTGATCGCGCCGCCGCCGGGAGAAGACGAGACGCCCGAAGAGGTCGATGAGTTTTTGCAACAACTCGACGACGCGGGCGTCGTCGGCCCCTTCACCTTCAGCGGCACCGACAACATCACCACGAATCTCTCCGAAGGCGGCTACTACGCCCCCCTGCTCGACCCCGGCTATACCCGCACCACCACCATCACCGACATCCAGGCCAACACCCAGACGGGCGGGCAGGGGCCGATGATCTATACGCAAGTGGACAGCGAGAACGACGCCGACACGATCGTCGAGATGCACGCCACCGACACGGGCGAGTTCACCATCAGCGAAGCCAGCACCAACACCGCCATCAATGCCCGAAACGAAACGAACCAGTCGCTGGCCACGGCCGACAACTCGACCAACGTGGTCAGCACCGGCATCTATAAAACCGGCACCGAAGAAGGAACGTACACGCTCACGCAGACCGTCGTCGACAGCACCGACTCGACCGTCGTCGAAACCGATCAGACCGACACGACGAGCACCGTCACCAACGGGACCGACACGAAAACCACCGTGCAAACCGGCGACGCCGGCAGCGGCATTTACGGCGCGGGAGTGGGCGGCGGCGGACCGACCACGGTCATCGTCGAGGAATCGAACCAAGGCTTCTCCGCCAACTCCACCGCCACCACCATCGCCAGCGAGACCGAAACCCGCGGCGGAAACGATTACACCGGCGACTACAACTTCCTGGTCGACACGATCGACGACACCACCAGCAACGAAGTCGACACCAACCAGACCGACACCACCAGCATCAGCGAAAACATCGACACCGACACC
>DATLUO010000066.1 GCA_035533075.1 Pirellulales bacterium
CAGCGTTGTGCCACTGAGGCGGTGGTTGCTGTTGAGCGTGAACACCGTCTGGCCCGACATGGGATCGGTTTCGCTGGTCATGTAGCCGCCGCTGTAGGCGTATTGCCACACCGGCGAGCCGGATCCTGGGTCCGGTTCCGTTACGCTGGTCAGGTCCCCGGAGGTCATACCAACGCTCCAGACGTTGGCCGCGTAATCCGTAATCGAACTGAGCAGCCCCGAGGCATAGCTCAAATCGACGGACCTTCCGAATTGATCGGTGATCGAGGTCAGATCGCCGCCGGTCCAGCCGTAGGCGGTCGTTTCGCCGGTGCGCTCGACGCGGCTGGTGAGATCGCCGGAGGAGTCGAAGTTGAAGGTCACGCCCTGGTGCGTCACAAGCTGCCAGCCGCCGCCCGTGACGGCGGTGAGCGTGTCGAAGGCGTGGGGGCCGGCGGGGCTGGTGTATGAATTTCCCGAACCGGCCGTGAAATAAAAGCCCTCGCCGCTGCCATCGGTCAGCAGCACGCCGGCGGGCACGCCCGGCACGCTGTTCTGGAAGAGGCGGTCGAGGCCGCGCATGTCCCAGCCCAGGCCGAACGGGCTGGCGCTGTTGTTGACCACGTTCACGTAGCCGCTGATGGTGGGTGTGCCGTAGGTGCTGCCGCTGAGGGTCAGCGTGTAGGGATAGCAGCCGGTGGCCAGCGAGGTGCTGGTCTGGATGGCCACGTGGACGGTGGGATCGGCGCCGAGATACTGGGTGGTGAAGTAGCTGGTGCCGGCGGCGGCGCCGTTCAAGGTGGCGGAGATCTCGACCGTGCCGAGCGTGCCGGAGGCGATGGCGAGCTGGGCGTCGCCTTCGAGCACCACGTCGGGGCTGCCCGCAACGCTATTGTACTGAAGCGAGAGGTTGTGGGCGGTGGCGGGCGCTCCGTCGGCCGGTTCGGCCGAGATGACCGTGCCGCCCGAACCGCCGGCCGGCAAAGGCGAGGTGACGGCCTGGTCGGCGTAGGGATCGTTGAGAATCTGCCGGCTGACGTCGATCGTATCGACGGGGAGCTTGGTGGAATCGACGAAGGTCACGACGCCCATCTGCACATCGAGCTGGACGGCGGCGATATTGCTGCGGCCGCCGTTGGTATCGGTGGCGTAATACTCGAAGGTATCTTGCCCGGTGTAGTTCTGATCGGGCGTGTAGGAGAAGCTGCCGTCGGTGTTGACGCTGGCGGTGCCGTCGCTGGGGCCGCCCATCATGTAGGCGCTCATCTGGTAACCGCCGGTGTCGGTGCAGTCGGCCAGCAGGCCGGGCGCGGCGACGTTGAGGGTGGCCGCGCTGGAGGCGTTGTAATTGGCGTCGTTCGCGGTGATGGACAGCATGAGCCGCGGTTCGAGCCGCTCCTGGAGCGCCGAGCGATGGTCGTGGTGCCGTTTCCGCTTCTTCGCTGGCCGCGGAAGAACCTTGATACCGAGGAAGGTGGTAAAGAGGTGGAACATGGGGCCTCCTGCTTGGGTCTTGGGATTTGGGTCTTAAGTCTTGGGTTTTGATCGGCGGTCCGGCCTTGGGGTCACTTGGGGCGTTTGACGCGGCGAGGTTTGGCCACGGCCGAGCGAAGGCGTTTTTGGCAGAGGCGTCTCTCCAACGCGGTACATTCCTGGTCGAGCGTGCGCAGCAACCGGGTTACGTTGTCGATGCGCCGGCAAAGCCCGTCGGTGCTGCTGACTTGCGGAAAGTCGTCGAGCCGCTTTTGCAGCGATTTGCCCATCAACGTGAGCGCGCGGCGGAGCTTGGTGTCGGCCTTGGTCTGACGCGCGGGAAGCCCAAGCAGCTCGCGGGCCAGCGCTGTGGCCGCCTCGACGGTGAGGTCGGCCACGTCGTCGGGCGAGGGAAACGCCAGGGCCAACAAGCGACCGCGCTTCCAGGCGTCGAGGTTGACCTCTTTTTCGGTGCAGTACGCTTTCCATCCTCCCTTCCCGACCTGCGACTGCGCCAAGAGCAGCGATTTGCCGTAGTACCAGTAACGTGGCGAACAGCGTCGCGATTTGCCGATTTGCTGGTTTTCCCAGGCAGCCCGGTCGAGCAGCTCGTCGAGCGTCCAGTCGTCGGCAGGCACGTCCATGCGGATATCCGCAGAGCAGGCGCCGGGCGTGGCGCCGCGAGGAGTGGAATGACGATCAGTCGCTTGGATCATGGCATTCTCGTCGGTATTCGGTGTGTATTGGGGGAGTGCTGATGCCGCGCGCCCGGCGGAGGGGCCGCCCCCGAGAGCGAGGTGCGTGTCTGCTCCCTGCGGCGATTCCGCTGTATCGGACGGTCATCTTGGCTCGCCGAGCGGCGAGGTGCATGTCTGCTCCCCGGCCCCAACCGGCATGAATCGCGGGGAATTCCGGCGCGTAAAGACGCGCACCGCGCGGATCGAAGGGGCGGAATGAATCCGCTCCCGCGCGCACGGCACCCCGAATTCTCACGAATTCGGCTACCGCCTCGAGCCGACGAAGTCCGCGCGCAACGAGAGCGGAAGAGCGGAAGAGCGGAAGAGCGGAAGAGCGGAAGAGCGGAAGAGCGGAAGAGCGGAAGAGCGGAAGAGCGGAAGAGCGCTGCGCCATTCGCGGGGAGCGGAACCGCGCCGGCAAGCGGCCGATGAAAAAAACGTCTCCGCGTTACGCATCGCCGTCCTCCTTGTCGCGGGGCCAAAAATGGCACCGGCGAACGACAATCCTTCTTCTCTGGTCCGGAGGAACAATCAAAATGTCCGACCGCCAAACGCTGCTGGCCCTGCGGTCTGGGTGGTCAACCTAGCAGTTGACGATGCACTCTGTCAATCGGCCGGCTGCAAAAAATCTCCTACGCGGGCCGGACGGCAAGCACGACGTTGCGGGGCAACCCGGCGCCGTCGGTCGGGCCGGCTCAGTCAACTGATCCAAGGCGTGCGGAGCCGGGCGTTTGGCGGTCAGGACGGCTGGCGCGTGGCCCCAGGAGTGGACCGTCGTCCTCTACCCGCCCGGCCCCCAGTGCGTTATCGTGAGAACCTGGGGGCGATGGCAGAACCCCTCGTGGAGGCCCTGATGTTGATCCGTCGGAACTGCAGTTTGATCGTCGCCGCCAATGTTTGCATTTTGGCGTTGCACGCTTCTAGGGTGCGGCCCGTTTCCGCGCAGGAGCCGAAAGACCGATCGGCCCAGGCGGCGGACGCCTTTCGACAGAACGTTGCTCCCGTGCTGGCCAAGTACTGCTTCGACTGCCACGGCCAAGGCAACGTCACGGCCGAAGTGGCCTTCGATCAGTTCACGTCGGACCGCCAGCTTGTCGACAGCCGCGATCTGTGGTGGAAGGCCCTCAAGCAACTGCGGGCCGGCTTGATGCCGCCGCACGGCGAGCCGCGGCCGTCGAGCGACGAACTAGCGCGCATCGAACATTGGATCAAAACCGCCGCGTTCCAGATCGACCCGCAACATCCCGACCCCGGACAGGTGACGGTCCGCCGGCTGAACCGCGTCGAATATCGAAACACCATCCGGGATTTGATTGGCGTCAATTACGACACGTCGGGCGAGTTTCCGGCCGACGACACGGGCTATGGCTTCGATAATATCGGCGACGTGTTGACGATCTCGCCGTTGCTTTTCGAAAAATACGTCGCCGCCGCCGAGACCATCGTCAAACAGGCGGATCGCGCGCGGCTTTTTCCCCGCGACGTTCCCGCAACCGATGCCGAACGTCGCCAGTATGCCGGTGAGATTCTGGGGCGCTTCGCCGGGCGTGCTTTTCGCCGGCCGCCCGGACCGGAAACCGTCGAGCGGTTGGTGAAGCTCGCCGAGAGCGTTGCCCATCAGCCGGGGCAAAGCTTCGAAGGAGGCGTCGCCCGCGCGCTCACGGCCATTTTGGCTTCGCCCCGGTTCCTGTTCCGCGAAGAGACGGCGGAACCGACGGCGCCGCCCGCGCACCCGTTGATCGACGAATACTCGCTCGCCACGCGCTTGTCGTATTTCCTCTGGTCGACCATGCCCGACGAAGAGCTGTTTCGGATGGCGGCCGAGCACAAGCTACGGGAAAACCTTTCGGCGCAAGTCAAGCGGATGTTGTCCGACCCGCGATCGGGCGAGTTTGTGCGGCACTTCACCGGGCAGTGGCTGCAGGTCCGCGACATCGACTCGGTGGACATCAACGTCTTCGCCGTGATTGCGGGCGACCGGCCGCCCGACCCCGAGGCGGAACGACGTCGGGACCGATTTCGCGAGTTGCGCCGCCGGCCGTTCGAGAGCCTGACCGCGGAAGAGAAGGCCGAGTTGGAAGCCGTGCGGGCCGCCTTTCGGTCGCGGTCCGGGCGGTTTCGCCAGTTCGAGCTGGACGGCGAGTTGCGGCGGGCCATGCGCGACGAAACGGAGATGCTCTTCGCCCACATCGTGCGGGAAGACCGCAGCTTGCTGGAACTGATCGACTGCAATTATTCCTTCTTGAACGAGCGGTTGGGCAAACACTACGGCATCGAGGGCGTCGAGGGGAACGAAATGCGGCGGGTGCAGCTTCCGCCCGACAGTCCGCGGGGAGGGATTCTGACGCAAGGCACCGTGTTGGCGGTCACGTCGAACCCCGACCGCACGTCGCCGGTCAAGCGCGGGCTGTTCATTCTCGACAACGTGCTGGGAACGCCTCCCCCGCCGCCGCCTCCCGACATTCCGCCACTGGAAGACGCCGCCAAACAGCTCGCCGAGCGCTCGACGTTGCGGCAGCAACTCGAACTGCACCGCAGCCAGGCACTGTGCAATTCGTGCCACAACCGGCTCGACCCGCTCGGCCTGGCGCTGGAAGACTTCAATGCCCTGGGCATGCTCCGCGCAAGCCGCGACGATCGCCCGATCGATACGTCCGGCACGTTGCTCACGGGCGAATCCTTTACGAATATTCGCGAATTGAAGCATATTCTGGTGACGGAGCGTCGCCGCGATTTCTACCGCTGTTTGACCGAAAAACTACTGATCTACGCCTTGGGGCGCGGGCTCGACTATTATGACGTGGCCGCGGTCGACGTCCTCGTGGAGCGGCTCGAACAGGAAAAAGGTCGCCCGTCGGTGCTGATTTCTGGTATCATCCAATCTGTGCCGTTCCAAAGATGCAGAGCCGAACTTGTCAGGAGCGAACCATGAACCGCCGTTCTCTCGCCGAACGAACCGAGTCCGCGTTGCGCGGCGCTGGACTGAACCGCCGCCATTTTTTGCGCGGCGTCGGGGCCGCGATCGCCTTGCCGGCATTTGAGTCGCTCCGGCCGGCGAAGCTGTTGGCAGCCGAATCGGCGGCTGGCCTGGCGACCACGGCCAGTGGGGCGCCCTTGCGCACGGCGTTTGTGTTCTTTCCCAACGGCGCGATTCCCGATGCCTTTTGGCCCGAGGGGGACGGGGCCGATTTCCAGTGGAGCCGCACGCTCCAGCCGCTGGAGCCGCTTAAGGACTTCGTGCAGGTGCTGGGTGGACTCGACCACAAAAACGCGGAGGCCGGACCGGACGGTGCCGGCGACCATGCCCGCGGCGGCGGCACGTTTCTGACCGGCGTCCGCCTGAACAAAAGTGCGACCAACGTCCGTGCGGGCGTCTCCATCGATCAGGTGTTGGCGCGTGAAGTTGGGCACCTGACGCGCCTGCCCTCGCTTGAGTTGACGTGCGACGCGGTGCGCAAGTCGGGCGCTTGCGACTCGGGATATGCCTGCGCCTATCAATTCAATTTGTCGTGGAGTTCGCCCACCACGCCGATGACTCCCGAAGCGAATCCGCGACTGGCGTTCGAACGGCTGTTTGGCGAAGGGCCGCCGGGCGAGCGCCAGGCCAACGCCCTTCGCCGGCGGCAAGAGCAGCGGTCGGTGCTCGATTTCGTGCGCGAAGACGCCCGCGCGATGCAGCGGCGGCTCAGTGCCCGCGACAACGACAAGCTCGACCAGTATCTGACCGGCGTCCGCGAAATCGAATCGCGCATCGCCAAAGCCGAGACGTTCGGCGGGCCTCGCGATCCCGGCGTCGATGCTCCGGCGGGCGTCCCCGCCGAGTACGCGGAATACGTGCAGCTCATGTACGATCTGTTGCTGTTGGCGTTCGAGAGCGATTCGACGCGCGTGGGCACGCTGCTGTTGGCGCACGACGGCAGCAATCGGTCGTTCGACGACATCGGCATTTCCGAAGGCCACCACGATCTGACGCACCATCAGAACCGCGCCGACTGGATCCAGAAGGTGACCGAGATCGACTTGTGGTACGCGCGGCAGTTTTCTCGGTTTCTCGGCCGGCTCCGCGAGACGAGCGACGTCGACGGCAACTCGCTGCTCCACAATTCGATGATCGTCTACGGCGGCGGCAACGCCGACGCCAACCGGCACACGCACACCAACCTGCCGATCGTGTTGGCCGGCGCCGGCGGCGGTTCGCTCAAAGGCGGGCGCTATATCCAACATGGCTCGAAGCCGGTCAGCAACCTGTTCCTGGGGCTCGCCGATCGCTGCGGAGTTCGAGCGCTCGATCGCTTCGGCGACTCGACCGGCCGGCTCGACGAGATTTAGCTACACCTCGACGTTTTCCGCCAGCCGGGCCTCGAAGCCGTCGTCGCGCGTGATGGAATCGTCGAGGCCGCGAGCCAGGATGTTGGTGGCCACGAGGTTCGACCGGCCTTCGCCGCGAAGGCGAATGGCGGCCCGCGTCTTCTTTTCGGTCCGCGTCTCCAAAACGCTTGTGCCGGTGATGCTGACCAGGCTGGAACCCTCGACGAGAATTCCATAAGGCTGACCGTCGAGCACCTGGCAGCCGCTGACGTTGATCCGCTGGCAACGGACGATCTCCAGCAGGGCTTCGCGCGCCAGCGGCAACACTCCGGCGACGGTGTGCTGGCCGGCCTGGCAGTCGTGCAGAATGCAGCCGGTCAGTGTGCAGTCGTGACTTTCGGCCAAGCGCACGCCCGTGCAAAGCTCGCGCTCGCCGTAGTCGGGGTTATGGTCGAAGCTGTTCGAGGCCAGCACGATGTTGCGCGAGCCTTCGAGCTCGATGTTGCGTCGGTGCCCGCTGTAGATGACGTTGCCCGACACCACCACGCCGCGGCAGGCCACCAGGTGGACGTTGATCTCCTGGCTGCCGATCAGGTTGTCGGAGATGGTAAACATGCCGGCCTTGTGGTTTTGCCGGGCGTTGCGGCCGACGATCCGCACGTTGGCGCCGCCGGGGCTGTACTTGGCCTGGATGGTGTTGCCCACGATGGTACCTTCGCGGACCGAGGAGCCGTCGGCGGTCGAGTCGATCGAGATGTCGGCTGAATCGTGCTCGTTCGGGTCGAAGTTGTATTCGATGTCGTTGCCGCAGATTTGCAGGTTGCGGATTTCGGAGCCGACGATCTGGATGCCCGCCCGGCGGCAATAGCTGATGTGCGAGCCGGTGACGATGGCCTGGTGCAGGTTCACGCGGTCGAGAAAGATGCCGACGCCGCGGTTGTTGTGGATGTGGCAGTGCGAGACGAGCAGGTTGCGCGCCCGGCCGTGCAGGCGGATGCCGTCGACCAGTTCCCGCAGCAGCACGCCCTCGAAGGTGGCTTGCATCGTCCCTTCGAGCAGAAAGCCCGACGCGGCGGCGTGTCGGCCTTCGATCTCGATGTTGGCGACCGTCGGCATGCGTTGGCTGGTCCAGACGCCGGGCTTGAATCCTGTGGGGTCGGCCGTTTTGTCGTGGGTGCCGATGAGGTGGAAGGCGGGGCCGGGTCCGGCCATGACGATCTTGGCCGTGCCTCCGAAACCCTCGACGGCGAAGCGGCCGCGCCGGGCCAGATCGACTTCGATGGTCCGCGAGATCAGGTAGGTGCCGGGCGGAAACGAAAGCAGGCCGTCGCCATCGGCCAGCGCGTGCAGGACGGCTTCGGTGTCATCGAGCCTGCCGTGGCCGGCGGCGCCAAAATCGCGGACGTTACTCATGAGGTTCAGTTTACTCGAGAAGGGCTGCCTCTGTAAATCTAGATGGCTCAATACTTTATGGCGATGCCGACGGGCGGGTGCCCTGTCGCGCGGACACGTGCGCAAAACAAAAGCGCCGCGCGCGCGGCGCCTTTGTTTTGCGCGAGGGACTCTTTTTAATCCCGGTCTTCGAGACGGCGCAGAACAGAATCGCCGCGCGGGGCTTGTGGAAGTATTCCACTGCCTGCACAAGATGATGCGAAAGATTCGGCGAGCGACCACAACATGTTGTGTTAGCAGACCATTACTTCCACAAGCCCCGCGCGGCGCTTTTGTCGCGCACCCCGGGCCGATTGTGCGCGAGCGTCTCGACGCTCAATCCCCCTGCCCGTCGCTTGTCGGCCCCGCGCCGACGCGACATGTGTGTCGCTTGCGCCCGCCGACGAAGCCCGGATGTGGCGCGTGAAACAGATTCCGCGCCAATTCTCGGTGTTTTTCGCAGCCGAAATCGACGGCGTTGCGCAGTAGCTCCAACCTTCGACTTTGCGGGCGGCAAATCCTACAATGAGTCAGGGCTTTGCGAACACATACAACGGCCACGCGACCATGAACGACGAATCGGACAAAGAATTTTTGGCCGCCTTCATGCAAACGGCGCGGCACTTTACGGCCTTGTCGCCATATTCGATGCGCGACCCGCAAGCCTTCGATCTCGTCGAACGCCGGGCCGCCGAGATTCTCGATCATCCGCCCGTCGATCTGCACCACCGCGTCATGGAGCACATGAACGAGCTGCGCGAAGAGCATGGCGGCGCGTTCGGCGGGCACAACAGCGAGCTGTTGGAGGAACTGGGCGACTACCCGCAGGCCCGCCGCGTGTTTTACGCCGTGATCGCTGCCTGCCACGAGCTTGGCCCCGACCTGGAGACCGAGCGGCCGATGCATCATCCGCCGGGCGCCGAACGGTTGGAGGGACGCGATTTGTGAGAGGGAGAGACGAAGGGACGGAGAGAAGGAGGGACGGCGAGCTTTGATTCGCTCCCTCTCTCCTCCGCTCCCTCTCGCTTTACGCCGCCAGCTTGACGACATCGGCGCGAATGCGGTTCAAAATGGCCGATAGGCCACGCATGCGGACCATGCCTAATGCCTCCAGCAGGCCCAGCCGCCGGAGGACGTCGGCCGGCACGCGGAGCACTTCTTCGGGCGTGGCGCCGGAGAAGGCGTCGACCAGAATGCCGACAAATCCCTTCACCGTGGGCGCCTCGGGCGCCACGTCGGCGTAGATGCGCACATGGCCGTTCTCGTCCTGCACCCACAAATAGACCGGCGTCATGCACTCGTGGACCCGATGCTCCCCGCGGTCGCGTTCGGCGCGGAGCGGTTCGGGCAATTCCGGCAACCCTTCGGCAAAGTCGAGCAACAGCTCCAGCCGCTCGCGTGGAGTCAGTTCGGCGAATTCTTCAGCGATCTCGTCGAGGCGTTGTTGCGCCTTTCCCGCCATTTCAGCCCTCGCTCATGCCCGACGACGGACCGGCCTCGGCGCCGACGGCCGCCACCTCCTCGGACTGGGCGGTTTCCGGCGGTGCGTCCTCCGCTCTTTCCTCCGGCGGCTCGGTGGTGGCTTCAGCCGGTTTCGCCGCGGGTTTTTCCGCCTTCTTTTCGGGCGTTTGCACCAGCTTGCACTCCGGCATGCCTTTTTCGATCGGAGCGCCGACCAGGTTGCCCCACTCGGTCCACGATCCGTCGTAGTTCTTTACGCTGTTGAAACCCAACAGGTACTTCAGCACGAACCAGGTGTGGCTCGACCGCTCGCCGATGCGGCAATAGGCGATGGTCGGGCTGCGGCGCTTCAGGCCGTGCTGTTTGAGATAGAGCTTTTCCAGTTCTTTGACCGATTTGAAGGTGCCGTCGTCGTTGGCGGCCAGCGCCCAGGGAACATTCGCCGCGCCGGGAATGTGCCCGGCCCGCAGCGCGCCCTCTTGCGGATACCCTTCCATGTGAAACAGCTCGCCGGTGTATTCGCCGACAGAGCGGACGTCGATCAGCGGCTTGCCGCCACGTTGATGCTTGAGCACCTCGTCGCGGAAAGCCCGGATCGACTTGTCCTGGTCTTTGGCGGTGTAGCTGCCGCAGGGGTAGGTCGGCTCGGGGTCGCGGGTCAGTTCGCGGCCGTCGAGTTCCCATCGCTTGCGGCCGCCGTTCATCATCAGGCACTTTTCATGTCCGTAGAGCTTGAACGTCCAAAAGGCGTAGCAGGCCCACCAGTTGTTCTTGTCGCCGTAGAACACCACGGTGGTGTCGTTGGAAATGCCTTTCGACTGGCAAAGCTGCTCGAACTTCTCTTTGCCGATGTAGTCCCGTATCAGCGAGTCTTGCAGGTCGGTTTGCCAGTCGATCTTGACGGCTTCGGGAATGTGCCCCTGGTGGTAGAGCAACACGTCCTCGTCAGACTCGACGATGCGGACATTGGGGTCGCTGCGATGCTCGTTGACCCAATCGGTGCTGACGAGAACTTCGGGATGGGCGTAGTCGGCCATGGGCGGTTGGTACTTGGGTTTAGGGTGACTGCGGTCCGGGTTTCTTGGTAGGAGCGCATTATAGCATTCTGTCCGCGGTTGTGGCATGGCCTGCGAAGCGTCCAGGCTGGTCGGTTCGGCACCAACCAACCCGTTTCCCTAGTGTGCAGAATTTGGGCGGTTTGCGTGTGTTTCGCTACTTGCGTGATCGAGGAATGGGCGGTTATCCTGGTTTTTCGGCCATGGAGGGCGGTCTCGGCATACCACTTGCTTCGCAGCCGCCACGCCAAATCCCGCAGCCGGCGCATGGTGCGCGGGCCGGGTGTCACAAAGAAGGAGCAACCATCTATGCGAAAGCGAGCGCGACCTAACGTTGAGCACCCTTGGCCGACCCCTGACGAAATTGCCGAGCGCGCGGCCCAAGTCCGATCGGAATGGAGCGCCCGCCAGTTGAGGACACGGGCCGGCTTATCGCCCGAAGAAAACTCGGTGGAAGTGATGCTCGTCTCGCCGGGCGCAATCGACGGCCGCCGCACGTCGACCATCGACTTCGGCTAGGCGAGCAATGCCCGCGTGCCGAGACCGTAGAACGTATATTCCACGTCGGCCGCAGTGTCCCACGCGCCGGCGCGAAAACCGCCGTCGTGTTCGAGCGACCCGGCATAGTGCCGCGCGGCGTCCCGGTCGATATCGGCCAGCGCACCCAGGTCGTCCAGCGTCAACAGTCCGGTAAACGTGCTCAGCAGGTCGGCCAGGGGAATGGGCGTGTTGGCCTTCAACCCGCCTTCGCCGGTCTGCTTGGCGCACAAAAAGTCGATCACGCCGCGGCGCAGCTCGTCGTCGAAGGCGTCGAGAACGCCCAGCAGCCCGGCGGCCGCCGCGGTGGGGTTCGTGCCGCTGGTGCGCATGGGCCCGAACTCGACGAAGCCGCCGTCGTCGCGCCGGCGCGAACGTACAAAGTCGATCAGCCGGGAAGCCTCCACGGGCGGCCGGCCGAGCAACTGTTGGGCGATGACGATCAGAAACGTGTGATAGGTGCTGCTCGATTGCCCTTGGTCGGTTTTGGCGTAGCCACCGTCGGCCCGGCGGAAACGCTCGAACAGTCCGAGCACCGCGTCTTGCCAGTCGGCCGCCGATTCGCTGAACACATCGATGCCGGCGGCCGATTCGAGCAGCGCGGAGGCAAACAAGAGCGAAATGAAATCGACCATCGCCGCTTGTCCGGCAAGCTGCCGCCGCAGAAACGCCGCGGCCCGCTCGGCCGGTTCGCCGTCGAGCTCGCCCAACAGTGCCATGCCGCGCAGACCAAACGCCGTATAATAGAGGTCGCTGGCGCCTTCCCGTCCGGCGAAGCCGCCGTCATCGCGTTGGGCGCCGCGGAGATAACTCGCCTGCCGAGCGCGCAGATCTTCAGGCAACGCCGCCACGCCGTGTCCCAGTCGCAACGTCAGTCTTTCGAGGTAGCCGAGCATGTGTGTATCGATTAGGCGTCAGGCGTCAGAGAATTGCAAATTTGCAAATTGCAATTTGCAATTTCCCCCTCACCCTCACTCCTTCTCCGCCTCTCTGCCTCTCAGCGCCTCCGCGAGTCCCGGCACGCCTTCCGCCCCGGCGGGCACGGTAATCGACGCCCCGGAGAAATCGTCGCCGATCGGCTCGAAACGCCCGCCCAGGTGTTCGGCTAAAAACGCCTCGGCCACGGCGTTGAACGACAACCGGTTTTCAGGCCGGGCGAATCCGTGACCCTCGTCGGGATACAATACATAGGTGACCGGAATCTGCTTCGTTTGCATCAAACGCACGATCTGATCGGACTCGGCCTGCTTTACTCGCGGGTCGTTGGCGCCCTGCCCGATCAACAGCGGCCGCGCGATGCGGGCCACGTGCGTCAACGGCGATCGGCTCTCCAGCAACGCCTGCCCTTCACGCGTGCTGAAGTCGCCCACCCGGTCTTTGAACATCTGCACCATCGGCTGCCAATAAGGCGGAATCGATGAGAGCAGCGTGCGGATGTTCGACGGCCCGACGATGTCGATGCCGCAGGCGAACGTTTCGGGCGTAAACGTCAGGCCCACCAGCGTGGCGTAGCCGCCATAGCTGCCGCCCATGATGGCAATGCGGTCGCGATCGGCAATCTGCTGGCGGACGGCCCACTCGACGGCGTCGATCAGGTCGTCGTGCATTTTGCCGGCCCACTCGCGGTTGCCCGCATTGGTGAACTCCTTGCCCAAGCCGGTCGAGCCGCGAAAGTTGACGCTGAGCACGGCATAGCCGCGGTTGGCCAGCCACTGGTGCAGTGGATTAAAACCCCATTCGTCGCGCGCCCACGGGCCGCCGTGAACGTCGAGCACCATCGGGAGCGGACGGCGGGGGCGGGCGGCAGGCGGAACGCCACGGAGTGCGTTCCCTATTCCCTCGGCAGGCGGAACGCCACGGAGTGCGTTCCCTACAGATAAACCATCGCCGTCGCGTTCCCACGGCGGCAGCGTGAGATAACTTACCAACTCCAGCCGATCGCGGGCTTTGATTAGCACAGGCTGCATTTTCGCCAGCGGCCGGCCCGCCAGGTCGTCGCGGTTGTTGAACAGAAACGTCGCCTTTTTTTGCGGCCGATCGTAGAGGAAGTATTTCACCGGGCCGTCGTCGAGCAGGAAGGCCACAATCCAACGCCGGTTGTCGAGCGACTGGCTGCCGATGGTGATTTCGCCGTCGGTCACGCTCCGCAGATAGTCGAGATCGGCCTTCGTCTCTTCAGCGAGCGGCTGCCACTCTTTCCGCAGATAGTTGAACGAAACGGCTTCGATCGTGTTCTCCGTGGGATGAGCCAGCACTTCGCCGATATCGGCGTGCTCGTTTTCCGCCAGCAGCGTCTGCTGGCCGCTCGTCAGGTCCCAGGCCGTCAGAGCGCCCGTGTTGCGCCGGCGGCTGTCGATGAAATAGAGCACGTCGCCGCTCTTATCGAAGCCGACGGCCTGCGTCGTCAGTGTGTCTTCGCGCGGCACGTTGACGAACTGGCTCCAGCGCTCGCCCTCTTTGCGCAGCAGTTCGCTGCCCCCGTCGGGCAGCATCCGCGAGGCAAACCGCACGCCCAGGTCGTCGTCGAGCACATAGCCCGTGAAGTTCTCGGTGTTCTTTTCCAACAGCTCGCGGCGGCGGCTTTCGAGGTCGATGCGATAAAGGTCGTGGACGCTGGGATTGCGGTCGTTGAGCGACACGATGATCTCGCCCGGCAGGCGGTGGCTCATGCCGGTGATCTGCGCGTTCACTTCACCCAGCGGCGTGAGGTCGGTCGCCTGGCTGGTCGCCAGATCGACGAGATAGACGTGCCAGTTTTCGTCGCCGCCCACATCTTGCAGGTAGATAATATGGTCGTTGGTATAGGCCCAGTGATAGGTGCGGATGCCGCGCAGCTTGTCGTGCGTCACCGCCCGTGCCGAGTCCGGCTTGTCGAGCGGCCCGACCCAGACGTTCAGCACGCCCTCGACGGGCGCCAGGAAGGCCAGCCGCCGGCCGTCGGGACTGATTTTCGCGGCCGCGCGATCGGGGTTGCCGAACAGCACCTTGCGGGGAATGAGCGGCGTGTCGGGCAGATCGTTGTTCACTTTTGCCTCCGGTTTTATTTCTTCGTGCGCGTTTTGTTCCTCGGTCTTCGGTGTCTCGTCGATCGGCTCTTCGTCCGGTCGCCGGCGCGGTTGCGGTGACGGCGTTTCGGCCGGTGCCGCCGGCTCGGCCTCGACCGCCGGGGCGATCTCTTCGGCGGCCGGTTGTTGCTTGGGCTTCTGCGCCGCGTCGCGTGCTGCCGGGTTGCAACCGAGCACGAGGCAACAGGTCGCCAAACCGACCCCTGCCGGGCTGAAGAGCGTGAGAATGTGGAAGTTCATGGCGATTGTTAAGGTATAAAGCGACATCCGTCAACTCGAAGCATCACGAACTTGGCGGCGTGCGTTGCTTCCGAAACCGTTCGCGCTCTTTGTCGGCGAGCCAGTTCTGCAACTGCTTGAACAACCGGCTCGGTGCCCGACCGCTTATGCGCAGCACCTTCGCTTGCGGCACGACGTTGTGCCACGTTGCCTTGACGACGCACGCTTGATCCAGGCCCGTCATCTCGTGACCGCCAGGCTTCGTCGGCACATCAAACCAACCGGGTTGGCGATTGCGAAAACTGGTTGTGCAAACGTAGACATCTAAATCGCTGCCCGCGTCAATTTCGTGCTGGGGGTTAAGTACGATGGCGGCGTGCGGCTCAAGCTCCGCCTGCGTTAGCGGATCGGTGACCTTCGCCCAGATGATGCTGCCGGTTTGTATGCGTGCCGGTGCCATCGCTTTTGCGTCACGCTGATGCCTGTCCGGTGGAGCTTAGATAGTCCGCCACGGCGCGGATGCGGTCGGAAGGCATGGCAGTCCGCTCCAACTCTTCCCATTCCAAGCCTTCGGCGAAAGCCTCCACGTCGGCAACGATCTCTGGCAACGCTGCCGCACATTCGCGGAGCTCTGCCGATCCGTCGATCGAATAACCCTGGCCGTCGAACATTTCCACGATATGCACCGCCCCGTCGGCGGCTTGTTTCAGCCGCTGCAGCGCCTCCAGCAAATACGCCGTTATCGACGTGACGTTGTATTGGGCCGCGCTGTCTAAAGCCGGCGTCCCGCTTCGATTCGTAATTTCCCTCTGTACGTCGCGGGCAGCAGCGGTTGCTCGCGCGAGCAAGCCGATCAAATCCTCAAGCTTCCAAATGGCGCGAACGATCGTGTGGGGAGTCTGCCACTCTTCAACGAGCGCGACCGCGGCACGAGACTGAATATCGAGGTCTTTTAAGCTGCACATGCCGAAGGTCTCCAGGACGACACTTAATTTTAGGTTGCGCCAGCCATTTTCCTAGTGAGCCGTCCCTTTTTACGCCGGCTTGACGGCGGCCAGCAAAAACGTGGGATTGAGAGCGTCGAACCGCACGCGCTCCAACTGATAGGTTCCGCGGGCCACGTTGATCATCCAGACCTTGACGTCGGGCACGCGGCGTTGCAGCGTGGAGTGGACCTCGGCCAGGTTCTCGATGCTGCCGACATTGGCCACCAACCGGCCGCGCGGCCGCAAGCGATCGTAGGCCAAGTCGACAAGCTGGCTGATCTCGCGTCCGCTGCCGCCCAGAAAAACACTGTCGGGCGCCGGCAGGCCGTTCCAGGCTTCCGGCGCACGGCCCAGCACGGCCACCAGATTCGTCACGCCGAGCCGCTCGGCGTTGGCCTTGATGAGGTTATGGTCGTCGGGGTCCATCTCGATGGCATAGGTCGTGCCCGACGCCGCGAGCTGGGCCGCTTCGATGGCCACCGATCCGCTGCCGGCGCCGACGTCCCAAACCGTGCTGTTGGCCGAAAGATCCATTTCAGCCAGGGCCAGCGACCGCACTTCGGCCGGCGTGAGCAACCCTTTCTTGGGCTTCGTTTGCAAGAAGACTTCGTCGGGGTTGCCAAACACTCGCCGCCCGATGCGGTCGCTGGGCCGGTCTGGGGCGCCCGGTTTGCGCACCAGGATCATGACGTTCAGGGGCGAGAATTCCTGCCCGGCCAGCTCCGGCAGATCGCCTTGAGTGACCCGCTCGTCGGGCGAGCCGAGGTTTTCGCAAACGTAGGCGTTGAAATAATCGATGCCGCGCGACAACAGCGCCTTGGCCACGGCGGCGGGCGGTTGCGATTCGGTGGTGAACAGGCCGACCTTGTCGGCGGTGCGGATCTTTTCCGCGACGTGGTCCAGCGAATGATTGGCCAGGTTCGTCAGATAGGCTTCTTCCCAGCTCTCTTTCACGCGGGCAAAGGCAAGCTGCATGCTGCTGACGTGGGGCAACACCTCGAAGCGGTCTTTGCCGAGCTTGTCGCACAGGTAGCGGGCCATGCCGTAAAACAGCGGGTCGCCTGAAACCACCACCACCGCCCGTTTGCCGCGCAAGTTCGCCAGCCGTTCGACGACGCCGTCGAGATTGGCGCCCACCACCATCCGCTCGGCGGCCAGCTTGGGCAGGCGGGCGAACGAGTGGTCGGCCCCGATGAGCAGATCGGCCTGTTCGATCAACTGCCGGGCCGCGCTGGTCAGGCCTTCCAGCCCGTCGTCGCCGATGCCGATGATGTGGATTCTTGCGTCTGCCAAGCCAAGCTCGCTTTCTGATGTCTAACAGGCTGCCCGATAAACCGGCGTGGTGTTAGTTTAGCAAGGAATCGGCGGTTGCACACGCGGCAAGTCTCAACCACAGCGAGTCATTTCTTTTCCTCGCCGCTCTGTGCCGGCTGAGCGGGAGGTTCGACGGAGGCACGCAACGCCGCCAGCGACGCTTCCAGTTGCTTGACTTGTGCTTCCAGGTCGCCGATTTGCTTGGCCAGATCCGGATTGGCTTGTGCGGTGATAAAGGCAAGTCCGTGGGCCATCTGTGCGCTCGTTGTCCAGGTGCGGAGTTGTTGCGGCGCATACACTGGGAAGGCCAAATCGTTGACCCGAAACGTCAGATCATGTACGGAGGCTACGGCCCGTTTTTCGGGCGTCACCGTCAGCGTGGCCGGCTTGCCGCGCCGCAGTAACTCGAGTGAAACCGGCTTGTTGGCGATCTCCTGAAGTTGCTGGCCGAGATCGTGAACGGCGACCAACGGTCTGCCGTCGAGACTCAGTAGCACGTCGTTGACCAACACGCCCGCCTTGGCCGCCGGACTGTCGCTTTCCACGCTGGTGACCACGAGTCCTCCGACGAGAAGCGACAACTGCGAACGCAGGGTCTCGTCGGCCGCGGCCAGGCCGACGCCCAGCCAATACTTGGTGTCGGCGGTCGCTTCATTCACCGCCGAAGCCAGCGCCCGCGCGACCGTCGCCGATCGGGGCGTCACTTCGACCGACTGCTTTTTTCCGCCGCGAATGAAGCCCAGGGCAATCGGTTTGTGAGCCGAGGCCTCCAGCGCTTTGCGCAAGGCATCGATCGCCACAATCTCCTGGTTGCCGACCGTAACCAGCACGTCGTATTTCTCGACGCCTGCCTTCGCCGCCGGGCCACCGTGCGCGACCGCCGTGACGACCAGTCCCTTCCCCTCGCCCAGCCCCAAGTGCGAACGGAGCACGTCGTCGACCTGCGCCACGTCGGCCCCGATCACATCGGTGTGGAAGGGCAGTCGAATCACCCTCAGATCGAGATCGGTGGCGTTCCACAGTTCAAGACAGAGCTCCGCGACCCGCACGGTAACGTCGGGGTCTTCGTGGGCCGGCGCCGGATTCTGAGGAGTGGGATTGCTGCCAGGCGCTTCGTCAGCCGCCGAGTCCCTAGATGGGGCAAGACAAACCAGCGGCGCAGCCGCCACACAAGCCCACCACCGTCGAGACATTGTTGCCTTCATGAGGATTCTCCTTCGTTTTTGTTCAACAGGTTTGACGAGAGGCGTAGGGTGGGAGCGAGCGAGCTTGCGAGCGCCGGCCCA
>DATLUO010000067.1 GCA_035533075.1 Pirellulales bacterium
CCATCGGTGGGCCGGCGCTCGCAAGCTCGCTGGTCCCACCCTACGGCTTTATTGCCCCACGTTCGACTCGTTGATGATCGCCAACAGCTCGCCGTCGCTGGCGCTGGGCGATACGATGCAGTCGGCCTCGACCTCCCAAAGCTGATCGCCTTGGTCCGAGAGTTCGACGTTGCCCGTGGGGTTGATGATCGCCTGCTGCAAGGTGATGTCCTGCACGGTGGCCGAGCCTTGCGAGAGCGGGTGCAAGAGAATCGTCTTGCCGCGCACGCTGGCCCGTTCAATTCCGCTGCGGCCGATGCCGCGGCTGAGCGTCGCGGCGTTTTCGTAGCCGGCCGGATACAAGCCTTGCAGGGCGATGTCCAAAATCTTCAGGCTGCGTTCGATCATCGTCCATTTGACGGTGCAGCGGCAGCCGGTGATTTCAATGTCGGCGGGCGTGGTGCCATACTCGGCCACCAGCACGTCGCGTTTGTTGACGGTGATGTTGAAGGTGAGGTTGCCGTGCGTGAAGCCGGCGGTCTTGGGCGTGCCGGCCGGATCGACCGTGATCTTGTGCGCGCCGGTGCGCACGAGGGTGATGTCGCCGCCTTGTCCGGGACTGGGCATGGGGGTCTCCTTGGTGGGTTAGGGTTGATTCGGGATGGTTAGCGTGGAATGGTGGTTCGGAGTGGTTAGTGGTTAGTGGTTAGTGGTTGGACGGCTTCGCCGGCAGAGATACTTGCCGCGAAGCGGCTCCTACGACTAATCACTAACCACTAATCACTAACCACTCTTGTTCTAATCAGCAATCATTCTTGTTCGCTGCCCGCACGACAAAGCTCTTCACGCGGCCTTCCAGCGGCACACTGCCCGAAAGCATCTCGCGGGGGACGGGCACGGTGCGCCAGGGGCCGCTGGTGTCGATGTCGTTGAATTGCCATTGGGCGGTGTCCATCGCGCCGCCGCGGGTGGCCGGTTCGAGCAGCGTGTCGATCTCGGTGGCGATGGGCCGCAGGTACTGGCTGCGACCCCAGACGCTGATTTGCACGGTCATCTTCACCAGCGCCATCGGCATGTCGTGCTGCCGCGGCAAGCCCGGTGCGATGTTGACGTCGCGCAGCGTGACGCAGGGGAACACGCGATCGCTGGGCGGTTCGGGGTAAAAGATCGAGTTGGCCGGGCTGGCCGTGCCGCCGCTGGGCGCGTAGCCGGCCAACAGGCCGCTGGTGCCCGTCAGCAGGGCGTCGGATTTCAGCAGCGTGGCGATGGCGGCGACGATGCCGCCGTAGTCGGAAGACATGAGGGTTCAGGGTTCGGGGTTCAGGGTTCAGGCAAGGGATGAAGGACGAGGGGTTGGTCCGGAGGGCCGTTTCTTAGCCCCGAAGGGGCGTGATTCGATAGCCCAGGGTGCAGCGCAGCGGAACCCTGGGTTGGAGGTGCGAACCAAATCGGTAGCCCTGAAAGGGCGTCATTCCCAGGGGCGCGGGTTGTTTGTTCATTCCGAGGGCCGCCGTCAGTCCAAAATCCAAAATCGGCAATCCAAAATTCGGTCACGCCCATCTCTTCAACTCAATCTCCTTCACACGCCCCACATGGCCCAGGTCGCGGACCGCGAGCACTTCGTAGAGCACGCCGTCGATCTGCACCTGCTGCCGCTCGCCGTCGGAGGCGCCGAGCACCAGCGGATCGAGCGAGACGCTGGCGGGCACGAGCGCCATGGCGTCGACTTCGAGCGTTTGCCCGTAGGCGTTCGTGTTCGAGCGCGCCGCGCGGTCGTAGAGCCGGCAGGCGATCGGCGTGGCGGATGAGTAGTTGAAGCTCGGCGACCATTCGCCGGTCGGTTGTTGCGTCATCGTCTTTTGGCCGATGAGCAGGGTGGAGGTGAGCATGGCGCCGAGGGGCATGGTGGGGATTTTGGATTTTGGATTTTGGATTTTGGATTGGGTGGTCGATTTGAGCCATGCAGCCGGAACGGGGGCTATTCCGTGCGGCAAGGATGATGCAAGGTGCTTCCCGCATTTTGCCTTCGACCTGGCTTGGCGTTACACTGGCCGCATGAACGCGAGACCGCAGTTCTCATTGCGATTCCTCTTCTTCGCGATCGCCGCGGCGGCAGTGATTGCCGCTGAAGCGGGCGCCTTTATGCCGCCGGTCGCGTTGGCGGTAGGGATTTCCGTTTCTTTGCTTTCCTGCGCGGCCATCGTGGCGGGGCTCGTCTATGCACGCGATTTCACGCGAGCGTTCTGTGTCGGCGCCTTGGCGACCTTGGTGGCTGCGCGGTTCGTCGCCGCTTCGCACGCGCCATCGGGATTGACACTAGCCACCGTGTTTTATTCGATGATTCCACCGTGGCTGGCCACAAAGTACATGAACAGTTATGGCATTGAGTACAGTGTCTTGTGGGTTTTCGCGATTGCCGGCGGGCTCGCGGCAGTATTTGTTCGTCGGCTGGCTGTCGGCGAGAGCGACAACCACCCGCCGCGTAGCGGCGAGAGGATTTAGCCGTGGGCGCGAGCCCACGGAGATCGAGCAATCGGCGGCAGCAAGCCGCGTAGCGGCGAAAGAGCGTTCGCGGACGACCTCTGCCGCCGCTACGCGGCTTTCCCGACCGACGACCCTACGGTCCGTGGGCTCGCGCCCACGGCTAAACTCTCCCGCCGCTACGCGGCGACGACGATAACGGATGACATCAAACCGCATTTCCCGTCTATTTCTATGGCCAACACGTACACGAATCTCCTCTATCACATCGTATTCAGCACCAAGGACCGCATTTCGCTCATCGAACCGTCGGTCCGCCCCGATTTGCACGGCTATCTGGGTGGCATCGTGCGCGAGCTAGGAGGCACGGCGCTGGAAATTGGCGGAGTCGCCGACCACGTGCATTTGCTGGTCAAGCTGCCGCCGAAAATAGCGATCTCGGATTTCATGCGAGAGCTAAAAGCGAATTCGTCGAAGTGGATGAATGAGCAGAGGATGAAGCTGCGCAAGTTCGGTTGGCAGGACGGTTATGCGGCGTTCAGCGTCAGCAAATCGCAGGTGCCGAGCGTGCGGAATACATCCAAAATCAAGAGCGTCATCATCAGCGGCTGGGCTTCCAGGAAGAGTTTCGGGGACTGCTGCGGCGGCACGAAATTGAATTTGATGAGCGATACATTTGGGGATGACTTCGACGGCTTGCGATTGCGATAGCGGAAGAAACCAGCCGCGTCGCGGCGAAAGAGTTTAGCCGTGGGCGCCAGCCCACGGAGTTTGGGCAATCGGCAGAGCAAAGCCGCGTAGCGGCGAAAGAGCGTTTGCGTGCGGACCTCTGTCGCCGCTACGCGGCTTCTCAAATCGTTTCGGTCCGTGTTCCGTGGGCTCGCGCCCACGGCTAAACTCTGTCGCCGCTACGCGGCGAGCCGATTGCCGGCCAAATGCCCACCCTACAACGCCCCCTCTCCATAATTCATATACGGCTGCAACATCGCGGCCACCACGTCGGGCACGGGCGTGTTCGTCAGCCGGTTGTAAACGTAACTCGCCGAGACGCCGCCGCCGTCGCTCTCGCTGGCGATGTCGGGCTTGTGGCCGATGGAAAGCGCCTTGGCCCGCAGGTAAAGATCGGCCGCCGTTTCCAGCACGGCCGTCTTGAACACTTGCCAGCGGCCGGAAAGTTCGGTGGCGGTGAGGCCGGCGATGTAGGTCACCATCACCGAGCCGACCGTGGCGGGGAACCAGAAGGCGCGGCGGACGAGATGCCCGGACCAGCTTATCGGCTGCCCGCCGTAGATCGACGGGTTTTCGACCTTCAAAAAGTAATCGCTCCCTTGTTGCAAGATGGTGTTGGTGCCGAACGAGTTGGCAACTTGCCCGAAGCAGCCGGTGGCGTCTTCGCGCACCTCGGTGATCGACCGCACGGGCAACTGCTGCAGTTGGATGATGTTCGGCGCGAAGTAGAATCCGGGGATGGCCCGCTCGTGGTTGCTGGCGACCACGTAGTGCGGGTCGTTGGTGTTGGTGGCGCCTTGCTCGCGCGGGTAATACTCGACCCACGTCTGCTGCTCGACTTCGCCCCAGCCCAGAAAATCTTTCACGTGCTGCTCGGCGAGCGCCTGCACCTGCGTGGCCAGCGCGGTCATGGAGGCCAGGCCGAGGTAGGTTTGGATGTCGTTGTTTGAGGTAATCATTGGTCAGTTGTCTGTGGTAGGGTGGGAGCGAGCGAGCTTGCGAGCGCCGGCCCACCGGAGGCAAGGCGTTAGGCGATGGGCGTTAGGCGTTAGGGCGCTAGGTATGACCTCACAACCGAGAGCCAACGCCTGTTTGTTGGTGGGCCGGCGCTCGCAAGCTCGCTGGTCCCACCCTACGCTGAACGGACAAATTCTGCGGATAGACTTTCTGCCTCGATGGTCACCGTGCAGAGCGGCTGCTCGAGGCAAACGATGTTCGCGCCGAGGCGCTCGGCGCGGAGGGCGAAATGATAGTCGCCGCCGGGCCAAACGTTGGTGGACCAGCCGCCGAGCGTCTGCCAGAGCCAGCGCTTGAATGCCCGCACGCCGATGCCGTCGATCTCGCGGCGCTCGAAGGCGCCGCGCTGGTAGCGGTGCTCGACTTCGGGCCATTTTTCGATGCCACACCGCTCCACCACCGCCTGCTGGTGATACCAGCCGAACACATAGTCGTAGCCGGCGGAGAGCGCGGCGCGGATCTCGGCCAGAGCGTAAGGCGCGAGGAGATCGTGGTCGTCGACCTCGACGATGTCGTGCGCGGCCGGCGCGAGCGCCGTGGCGGCGTTGCGCAGCCGGTTCACGCAGGCCACGGGCGGCGTGGGCCGAGCGTAGGCGCAGTGCAGCCAGACGAGTTGTTGGGCCGGAATCATTTGCCCGATCTCGTCTGCGACGCGCGGATTGGCCTGGTCGTTGTCAACCGCGACGATCCAACAATCGTCGGGCGAAAGTTGCCCGGCGATCGCGCGGGCCTGCTTCCGCAGCCAATGCCAGCGACGGCGAGTGGGAGTGATGAGTGCGAGGGACATGGGGAATTTTGGATTTTCGATTTTGGATTTTGGATTGCGGTCGGCAGTTGTGTCGGCCCGATGGGGTGACCGTTATGGCCGCAGGCCCCGTAGCACCGAAGGTGCGTCATTCGATAGCCCGGGGTGCAGCGCAGCGGAACCCTGGGTTAGCGGAATCCATTCATCGTCGGTGCTACGAGGTTCGCAATCTCCGCCGCGCGGTGGGCGTACGTGTGTTGCTCCATTACCAATCGCCGCGAACGCTCGCCGCGGCGGCGACGCTCGTCTACGTCGGACATCGCCGCGCGCACGACCGCAATCAATTCATCCGACCTCGAATAAACCCACGCGGCCAATGTCGCTGGGGGCGAGCTGGCGTCGTGGCAGCGGGCGATGTAACACGCGCCCATGCCGCACGCCAAATACGTGCGATCGCTCGTGTAGCCGGGCAAGTCGCTGCGCCAATCGACGCCCAACACCACGCCGCAACGACTCGCCAACTCCGGCAGCTTGAGCGGATGCACCCAAGGCTGCCACTGGACGCCCGATGGCACGGGATCGCTGCCGGCCATGCCGGTCCACAAGACGCGAAAGCCGGCGTCGGCCAAGGCGCGAGCGTCGGCGCGACGCTGCACGTAGCCCGTGCTGCCCAAGACGAGCACGTCCCACTCGGGCTGTCGGCGATGTTCGCAGGCCGGCATCTCGGCCGGGCAAGCCTGGTCGAGCCAACGAGCGTTGATGCCGAGTTGATGATATTCATCGACGAGCGATCGCTCTTTCACGAACACAATGTCCATGCCCCGCATCACGGCGGCGAAGGCGCGAAAGTAGTCCTGATCGGGCAGCCGTTTGCTGGCGTCCATCGCGATCAGGTCGCGCCACCATTGGGCCCAGACCGCCCTCCGCGGCCGACGTGTCAGCGCGGCCAGCGCCGCGCGGTTCATGCCCGACGCTTTGTGGTCGAACAGCACGAGGTCGCATTCTTCGTCGGCCGACCGAACGCCGGCCAGGTCGTACACAGGCACGACGGAGTGGCCGGCGGCGCGGAAACCGTCGGCCACCCAGCTCGGCTTGTGAACCAGCACGGCGTCGGGGTGGTCGCAGGCAACGGCGATGTGCATGAGGGGAGTCGAATCCAGCCGCGTAGCGGCGACAGAGTTTAGCCGTGGGCGCGAGCCCACGGGAACGATGTGCGCAACATCCCGAGAGCCGCGTAGCGGCGACAGAGCGTTGCGGGGATTCTCTGCCGCCGCTACGCGGCTCTCCGGCGCGAGGGTGCCGGGTTCCGTGGGCTCGCGCCCACGGCTAAGCTCTGCCGCCGCTACGCGGCAGACCGCCGCGGCGCCCAACGTCAGGCATACGATCAGGCGTTACCCTCCGGCGGCAATCCCGCGCGTTTGGCGTCGGCGTTGCGCTCTTCGGCCACGCGTTGAATGACGTCGTCGGGGATGCGGCCTTCGACCACCTTGGCGTTGCGGGCCTCGACCAGCCGGTGCATCCAGACCAGCCAACGCTGCAACGTCGCGAGCGGCTGATCGTGCGTCACTTGCTCCGGCTCGATCTCCAACCGCCGCTTGAAAAACTTCCGCAAGGCCGACTCGACTGTCGCCCGACGCTTCTCCTGCTGCAGCGGATCGAAGACGCGAATCTTGCGGGCCACGGTGTCGACCGCCACGCGGTAGCCCGGCAAGTCGGGCAAACCCGCCAGCTCGGCGTCGGCCAGGTTCATCGCCGGCAGGTTCGACCGCCGCCACTTGCCGCGCCGCGCTTCGCCCAGCGGCTCGATGAAAGGATTGATGTTCTTGTCGTCGCGTCCAAGTTCGATGGTGATTTCCATGAGTGAGGTTCCTTGAGAGTAAGAAGTTACAGTTGAGAAAAAAGGTGGCTGGGGCAGAGCCTGGCCGCGTTGATTCGGACCTTGCCGAACGATGTAGCGGCCAAGCGATGCCCCGGTTCGCGGGGGCGGGCACCGGGGCATCGCTTCGGGCGTGGACCGTTCGGCGCGCGGAGCCGAAGCCAGCAGCAACGCCGCTCGGCGCGCAGGCACGATCGTTTATCCCACGCCCGACGCTCTGCCCCAGCCACCAGTCCTTCCCCGCGGTGGGCCGGCGCTCGCAAGCTCGCTGGTCCCACCCTACGAATCGTTTAGTGCAGCGAGGCGTTCGTCATCTCGACCATCGCGTTGGGATCGACGAGCTGACCGCCCCAACGGCTGCGGGCGACGATGAGCAGCTCGTTGGCCAGCATCAGCGTCTTGCCCTCGTCGCTCACCTGAATCTCCATGCCTTTCCGCCGCCACATGCGATACTTCGACATGTTGACGAAGGCCAGGTCGCTGCCCGCCACGTCGTTCTCGATCTTGAAGGGATGGCTGGCCAGCATGTACTGCTCGTAGTCGTAGCCGAAGATGCGCCGCTGGTCGGTGCCGCTGACGCTGATGCCGCGGATGCGGAAGTACAGGCCGTCCGACGCCACCCAGACCACGTTCTCCTGCTTGTTGCGGTACTGCTTGGGCAGCGTCTTGACCATGCCTTCGATGTCGCTGACGGTCATCGGGCCGGCGGTCGAGTTCTTGCTGGTGGCCGTGAGCACGTTGGCCGTGTTGAACAGGCCCAGCGGCCCGGTGGTGCCGTCGCCGTTGGCGATCTCCTTGTCGAGCCACTGCAAGAGTGCCCGTTGATAGAGGCTGATGATGTCGGCCTGCAAATCGACCGGGCTGTCGGCCAGGAAGTCTCGGCCGATGGTGATGGCGCCGGTGGCGTTGTAGATGTTGGTGGTGAGCTGGCCGACGAGGCTGCTGGTGGTCGCGAGGGTGATGCCCGGCGTGTCGCCTTCGGCGGGACCGGCGGAGATCGTCATGTTGGCCAGCGTCGCGCCTTTCACCTGGTTGCTGGTGGCCAGCTCGCGCAGGTCGACCAGCGGGAACAGCTCGCCGTAGAGCAGCGGGAAGGTGACGAGGTCGACGTCGAAGAAGTACGGCACGGCGTATTGGCCGCCGGAGGTCGAGTCGGCCAGCAGGGTCTTTTGGTGCAGCGGCGAGAGGCGGCCCGGCTCGCGGTAATAGTGCGTGCCGTTGCCGTCGCGGACTTCGCCCACCCATTCGCCACGTTCGACCAGCTCTTGATAGAGGTCGCGGTCGTGATCGCTGTGCAAGTGGGCGGTGCCGAGCTGGCTGGCGAGCTTGTGCTTGAGCCAGGCGCCGGCCATCGCCTTTTCGAGCTGACTCGATTCGTAGGCCGGACGGTTCTCGAAGGTGACGTCGTGCCCGGCCAGGCGGCCGATGTGCAGGGCCGACTTTTTGTCGTTGGGCCAGATGAGGCGGCGTTTGGTCGAGTCGTATTGTTCGCTGGCCCGTTTGACGCGCGGAGCGGCGGCGGCGGCGGTGGAAAAAACTTGGGCGGGCTGAAGTTGGGTTTCGGTCTGCATGGTGGGGGTTCCTTGGATAAAGAGGTCTTGGGTCTTGGGACTTTGGTCTTGGTAGGTGGCTGGGGCAGAGCGTGGCGCGTTGACGGTCTCGATTGAGACGGACGTTGCCGCCACGCGATGCCCCGGTTGAACGGGCGCACCGGGGCATCGCTTGGCCGGTAGCGCGGTTTGGTCGTTGTCCGTCCCAACGCGGCCAAGCTCTGCCCCAGCCACCGCCGAAGCGGCGCAGCCGGTTGGGTTGCCGTCGTGGTAGCTCATGCCGCCGCCGTCGTCGTCTTGCAAGTTGGAGTCGAGCACGGCGTTGAGATGTTTGACGGCGCCGCTGGCCAGCGCGGAAACCTCGGCCGTGGCCTGTTCGTGCTGGGCGATCGCGCCGCCGTGCTGGATGGCTTCGGCGAGACGGTCGGCGTTTTCCTGCGAGACGACGCGGCCGGATTTTGGCTTGCTCCCGTCGCCGTCGAGTTGATCGAGCATGTCGTCGAGCGGCAGCGTGGCCTTTCGGGCAAGCTCGGCCACGGCGCCGCGACTGTCGTCGTGGTGTTCGATGGCTTTGAAATGGAAGCGGGCCGCGCGGACGCGTCGTTCGTTGACCGCATTCAACGCGCGGCCCGCTTTTTGATGCAACGTCGGGTTCATGGATTGGATCTCCGGGATTACAGGATCGTTAGTCGGTTGCGCGGGATCTGAAGGCGTTAGGCTTTGGGCGTTAGGCGTTGGGACTTCCGCGGTGGACGCCTGTCCTAACGCCCAACGCCTATCGCCCAACGCCTTTTCCTCGGTGGGCCGGCGCTCGCAAGCTCGCTGGT
This sequence comes from Pirellulales bacterium, assembly GCA_035533075.1. Classification (NCBI taxonomy): domain Bacteria; kingdom Pseudomonadati; phylum Planctomycetota; class Planctomycetia; order Pirellulales; species Pirellulales bacterium. The sequence continues at coordinate 9,205 of DATLUO010000067.1, forward strand.
CCCACCCTACGCGTGCTTGAAGATCGGCGCCGCTGACAACCACCGGACGGTTCTCGAACCGGGTCCCGGCCCAGGCTTTCACCAGCGGATGGGCCAACTTGGCGCGGCTGAAGGCCTCGATCACGGCGTCGGGATTGCTGGGCACGCTGACCAGCGAAACTTCGAGAATCTTGAACTGCAGTATGTGATAGCCGCTGTAGGGAACGGACTCCGTGCCGTTCCGCCCGGCATCATCGCCGTCGAGCGGCTCCCACTTCGTCGGCAGGAAGCCGTGACTGATGCGCAGTGCGCCGTGCTCGGCGAGCAACGCCGCGTCTTGGCCCAGCGCGGTATCGGCGATCGAGAACGTGCCGGTCAACCGCTGCGCCGTGCGCTCGCCGACATCCAGCAACCGCCCGATCGGCAAGTCGGGCAAGTGTTGCCACAACAGCGGCGCCCGCGGATCGAGTTCGGCGCCGGCGGTTTCCAGCACGTCGCCGTCGAGGTCTTGCCGCGTGGTGGTGATGACGGCCGGAAAGGTGGCGAGGGTATGCGGAGGAAGTTCGTAGGGTGGGACCAGCGAGCTTGCGAGCGCCGGCCCACCATCTTTAGGCGTCAGGCTACAGGCGTCAGGTATCGGGGGCCTGACGCCTGACGCCTGTTGCCTGACGCCTTCTGTGAGCGGCCGCATGTCTTCATGATGATAAACGAGCTTTCGCCGCGCGGCCTTGAGCCACGCCCGCCATTGCCGTCGCGACACGCCGTCGAGCAATCCCGACGGGCATCGTCCGCCGAGACAGACTTCGAGTTCGCGCAGATAATCGGCCGCCGTACCGATGCCCAGCGGCCGCGATCGGCGGCGAATGTGTTTGATTAGAGTGAGAGTGGACATGGAAGAGATGAGAGATGAGGGATGAGGGAGGATGGCCTTCCTAGGCCGTCACGTTAGACGAGGTCTTGGGTCTTAGGTCTTGGGACTTTGAGATACCTGCAGTTTGCCGCGCGAGTGGCTTGGGATGTGTTTGCGACGAGAAAGTTTGCGATGCTAGCCGCGAAGCGGCGTGACTCATCAGCCCAGGGCAACGCCCTGGGTATGCGGTGGGCGACAAACATGTTAGCCCTGAAAGGGCGTGACCGGTGTTTCAACCGTTACCGGTCGCACCCCGTTGGGGTGCAAGGATACGACATCCACACCACCCAGGGCGTTGCCCTGGGCTGATGAGTCAGACCCCTTCGGGGTCGGAATCTCGGCGAAAACACCGGTGAAAAAGCAGGACGAACTCTTTAGCCGATCGGGCCTCGATTCAACCACTCCTGAGCCGGCTTCAGCCGGGCTTCTCGATCGGGCCGATGTCTGCAAGCTACGAAGCGATTGGCTTGTTGTGACGCGGCGAGCATTGGGTTGCGCGCCGGTTTTCTTGAACCGCCGCGCTGCCTTACAATGGCCGCATGCCTTCTCGCCCGCAATTCTCGCTGCGCGTGCTGCTGTTCGTGACGCTGATGGTCTGCCTGGCGGCGGCGACGCTGAGCGAGCCGCCGGCGGAAAGAACGTTGGCGAACCATGTTCAAGGGTCGCTGCGAATCGCACTCTGCGTGGCGCTGCCGGCGATGCTGGTCGCCGGGGCGGCTCAGCGAGGTGGTTATGCCAGATCGTTTTGCATCGGCGGGCTGTTCCCGGCGCTGGCCGGCTTGGCGCTGGTATGCACCGGGTCGAACGCTTATCTGGCGAACGTCGACGAGTATCTCGAACATTTGGGCAATCGCGGCTGGCCGGTCATCCTCGGCGGATTGTGGAAGTCGCTGCCTGGCATGCGGCACGTCATCGCGCTCACCTGGATTTTGATACCGTGCTCGGGCTGCGCCACGGTGTTCCTCCATAGGCTGTTTCGGCTGAACGAGCAAGAAAACCAACTCGACTCCGAGGCGACGGGGCCGCGGTCTTTGGTGCGCATGGCGTTGGTTGCCGCAATCAGCGTTGGTCTTGTCGTCTTGGCGAGTGGCAGGCCTCCCGCACCGGCCTTCGCGGCCAGCGCTCAGGCGTTGCTGAGAGTCGCCCTGAGCATGGCCTCGCCAGGCATGCTGACGTTGGGTGCCGTTCATTCTCGCGGCTGCTTCAGGACTTTTTGTGTTGGAGCGGCACTCCAGTCTTTCGCGGGCAGCGTGCTCATGTGCGAAACGTTGTTCCAGGACACGGAGCACAACTCGAGCGACGCATCGTGGCTGCTGCGCGAGCATTATGCCTTTGCCGTCGTATGGGCCTCGGCGCCATTATTCGGGCTGGCGTGCGTCTTTGTCCACTTGCTGTTGCAACTCGTCAAACGCAGCGCGGCAAAGGAATGACGCCCTTACAGGGCTACGAGGAGGTTCGCTGCCCGAGATCCCAGGGTTCCGCTGCGCTGCACCCTGGGCTATCGAATCACGCCCGTTCCGGGCTAAGATCGTGGCACGGTTTACCGGCAAGGCGAGCGTCGAAGGCGACAGGTTCATTCATCCTGCCGGGCATCGTCATCGGGATCCCATTTGCCCGTCACATCCTCGCGCAGCACCGGTTTCTCTCCCATGGGCGCGCCGGCGTAGAGGCCGAGCGAGACCATCTCGAACCCGCCATAGGCCCCTTCGATGCTCACGTATTGGTACTGCCGCTCGTCGCTCTCGACGCTCCAGTAGAACTCATGCACTTCGTCGAAAATCTCCTGCATGGCGAGCAGGTCGATCCGGCTCAGATCGGCGTCGACGAGCTTTCCGTCGCGGCGGCCGCCGACCTTCTCGATGGGCGTGGGATAGATCGACACGTCGAGGATCCCGAAGCCGAGGTCCAGCCGCCAACGGCAGCGCAGCGGTCCCATCGTCACGTCGGAATGGACGCAGCCGCTCATCAAGTCGAAGAGCGATTGCACCGCCGCGCTCATTCGGGCGGCGTCGGGCGGCGGACTGAATAGCCAATCCCGGCCGCTGCGCATCGCGGAGGCGAACTTGCAGGGGGAACGCCGCACCGTGACGGCCAACTGCGTTTCGCCGTGTTCTTCCAACTCTTTGAGCAACCGCAATCGCCATGCTTCCAGCGCCTGGGCGTCGTAGGCATGCACCTCCTCCGCCGGACCGGCCAGGTCGGACCTGAACAGCGCCTGCATGGCTTCGGCGAGGCGGCCTTCGATCGAGTCGGCGTCGGGCGGCGGCTTGTCGCGCGCGATCTTTCCCTGTTCCCAAGCCGCATCGAGCTGGGTCGCGCGCTCGTCGATCGGCGGCCCGTCGCCGCCGGCCGCGCGCATCATCCGTTCGTCGATCGTGAAGCACACCAGAAAGGAGCCGACGTCCTCGTGCAAGCAGCCGTCGTCGCGCACGGCCTGATAGACGGCCAGCCGCTGTTCGTCGGAGGAGTTCTGCGAGAGTTCCAAAAACCGCGGCCACCAGTCGGGCAAACGCGGCAGCTCGCGGCCGGCGGTCCGCAGGAGGGAGTCGATTTTATCGTAAGGATTCTGGCTTCCGGCGGAACTCATAAATGCGGTGCGCAGTCACATGCCGAGTATTGTTTTGAGCTCTTGCTGTAGTCGTTGCATATCAGAATCAGCAAGGCGTCCGAGGACTTTCACGATGCGTTTGGTGTCGATCGCGCGAATCTGATGACTAAGAACCACTGACTCCGCATTCAGACCGTTCTCCTGCGATGGGCTGACGCGAAACGATCCTTGAAACGACATGGCCTTCATTTGGCTTGTCAACGGCACGATGACCAGCGTTGAGAGATTGGCCCTTGCATTGTCGGCATGAACGACGATGGCCGGTCGCGCTCCAAACTGTTCCCTGCCGGGACTTCCGCCAGGGCGCGGGATTTCCGCCAAGACCACGTCGCCGAACCTCATCGAGCGCTACTCCATTCTGCGTTCGAATGCCACGAAATCCTGGTCGCTTGCCTCCTCCCAGGCAGCCAACTCGGCGTCAAGCGGATCAGAAACTCGGTCGTAAACGTGAACCGCAGTCACTCGGCAACCAGTCGACTCGATTTCATCGATCGCAGTTGCGACGGCACTGCCCAACGATTCGGCCTGGCGGTCGAAACTGAGAGAAACTATGCCGTCCTGGGTCGCCAGAACCGCATCATCGCAACCGACCGCGGAAAGTTTGCCTTCGACGTCTTTGACCGCATTGGCTGCGGCATCGAGCGCCACACTGAACGCGAAAACCTGGCGGCCGGAATCGGATTGAGTTGCCATTGCAGTCGTCCCCGTAAAAGGAAGAATTCATGTTACTCTATCGCGCGACGGGAGAAAAGCTCACGGCCCGGCCCACCTGCCGAGCGTGGTTGCATCGTCGTCGCGACATTGATTTGAATGGCCGGCCGCGGACGGCTTACAATGCCCGCCTGCCTTCTCGCCCGCGATGCTCGTTTGCGCATTGAACTCATTGGAGGACAGGCGGGCGGCCGATGGGAACCCGTTCTCTTGTTTCCAATGCGCTATTCCATCGTCGTGATGTGGGCACTGGCGCCATGTTTCGGGCTGATGGGGGCGTTGTTCTATTGGCTGATGCGAGGGACCCAGGCGAACGGATCGAGAAGCCCGCCAGCGGCCTAGCGATCGTCGCGAACGACATAGCGCAAGGCAGCGAGGATTTCAGCCATGCGAGCCGGCTTCAGCCGGCCGATGGCGCCGCGCCCGACGTCGAATCGCGATTTATCAAGCGTGCTGACTTCGTCCGCCTTCACGACGCAGTCTTTGTCGAGACCGCCTTCGCCAGCTTTGAGCAGCACGCAATACGGCAGCTTCGAGCGTTTTTCGAGCTGCTGCGAATAACAAGGCATCACTACGACGCTGTGTCCGCGATTCTGGTCGTCGCGCGAGACGACAACCGTCGGACGTTGCTTGCCGTCCGCCTCGGGCTTGAGCAGGAACACTTGGCCGCGTTCCATATAAGTTTACCACGGCTCCGATGCAGAACGCCGCGCAAGTGATTCTGACGACGCTTTCCGCCACGCGTGCCGCTCGATCCAGTCGCGGGCACTGTCGCGGCACCTCGCAAACTCCGAGACGTTGTCGAGATCGCCGCCCTGAAGTATTTGCTGTCGAATGAGCGCTTGCATTTGCTCGCAACGGGCAAGCCATCCGCGGTACAACGCCTCCAGCGTCTCGTCGAGCTCTGGCGAAAAGTCGATCAGCCCCTGATAGGCCGCCTGGCGAATCGTCTCCTCGGCCTTGACGATCCATTGGAAGGCGTCGATGCCCTGCTGAACGAGTCGTTGGCACGCCACAGCCTTGAGCGACTGCACGTCGCCGTTGGCCAGCGCGGCGGAGTAGTCGTCCAACGATTTTTGGGCGACCGCGAGTTCCAGGGATTCCAGCGTTTTGATAGACATGATGGATCGCGTTGTTTTCCATCGGTATTCTAACCCGCGGCCATGATGGTTTCCAATCGCGATTGGGCAACGATCAGGGACTAACGCCCTTACAGGGCTACGAGGATTTTCGCTGGATCGACACCCAGGGTTCCGCTGCGCTGCACCCTGGGCTATCGAATCACGCACCTTCGGTGCTGAGAGACGGGGACGCTCGGTCATTACACGTCGCTGTCCGCCTCTTCCCCTTCCGCCACCTCCTCTTCTTCCGCCACCGGCGTCACGGGCGGCGGGGCGGCCGGCGATCGCGCCCCGCCGATCGGCGCGTAGCCCGACGTACTGGGCACCAGCGCAACATCGCCGCCGGGCAAGGGCGGCAAACGCAACACGGCCGAACGGAACTCGTTCACCGTCACGCAGGCGTATTTCAGGCCGTCTTCCCACTCGCGCAGTTCCATCTCGCTGTCGCGCGGCCGGGCAGGCTCGATGAACAGCGCGTAGTCGCCCGACGTGTCGAACCGCGGCAACACGCCGATCGTCAGCACGCGGCTCAACAGCTCGATCTTCGGATTGACGGTTTGATAAACGAAGTGCCGGTCGGCCTCCCCGCTTTCCGCCCGGCTGCCCAGGCCGGCGGCGCCGGCGATGTAAGGGTGCGTGCCGAAGGTCTGCTCGACGCGGGCCTGCGTCTTATCCATGTTGCCGCCAAAGTCCATCTCCTTGGGCTTGTTGCCCCAGGGGTCAATCGAGTCGATCAAGGCGTCTTTGATCAGCGGCTCGCCGAAGTGGGCCAGCCCGCGATACCGCGACATGATCGCCTCGCGAATCTGCTCCTGCTGCCACTTCCGCAGCCGCGGGCGAATGGCCTTGCCGTCGCGGGCAACTTGGCTGCCGACCGTGATGATCGCGCCGGGATGAATGCCAAGCTGAAAGGCCCGTTTCTGGGCCTCTTGCACGAACTCGTCGATCATCACGCTGCGACCGCCGGCCTCCAGCGGTCCCAGCCCGCGGAGCGGATTGGCCGGATCGGGATACCAGAAGGGCACGATCTCGTCGGCCGCCAGCAGGCTCTCTTCGGCCTGCCCGTCGGTTTTGACGGCCCAACCGTCGACGATCCGCGAGCCGCTGATGATCGGCCGCACCCAATGGCTGGGCAGATACCAGATTTCGCGACGAGTACCTTTTGGGCCGGCGACCGTGGGAAACCACCAGTAGGCATAGCCGGTCACTTCCAGGCTGGCGATGCTGACGTACTTCAGGCACCAATCGTTCCAGCCCGGAATGCTCGGCGCGGGGTTGTGCAAAGCGTCGAGAATCGGGTGTTGATCGACCAGCTCGACGGCGTTCTGTAGGGAACGGGGCGCCCTCTGGGCCCCGTGCCGTTCCGTTGCCTTTCGCGCGATGGCCAGCTCGCGGACCCAGGGCGGCAAGAGATATTGTCTCGGCTCCGGGCCGCGTCGACCGCGGCGGCCGATGCGTGCCAGGCGGATCGGCTGGCCGGCGATGCGTTGCGCGATGGGCCGCACCGAGGTGTAGACTTGCCCGCGAAAATGCGATTGCTGTGTACGGGCGTCGGCCAGTCGCTGATAGCCGTCGGCCTTGAGATTGATATTGCCGCCGCTTCCGACGAGCAATTGTTCGGGCGAGATGCCGGCGTGCTGGGACTGTGCCGCTTTGAGGCAGCGTTGATAACCGGAATCGGCGTCGCGAAGGGCGTGGTCGCGGTGGCTGGTGAAGGAGGGCATGGGTCGATTTTGGATTTTGGATTTTGGATTTTCGATTGGGCGCCGTTTTTAGCCCCGAAGGGGCGTGATTCGCGTCGCCCAGGGTGCAGCGCAGCGGAACCCTGGGTAGGCGATGCGATTAAGAATGGTCAGCCCTGAAAGGGCGTGACTCCCCGCATCGTAGGACGCGGGTGGCTTGGGCCGGCGTCAGACCGCGACGAGATTCCACAGGTTGGCGATCAGATCGCCGTTTTGAAAGGCGATCGTCGTCCCGGCATCCGGCTTCGTACAGACGGTTGGCAAAACGATCGGTTGGATAAACATCCCGGGCTCGGCGGAACCGCAACTCAATGCGACGCCATGCGAACGCCGTCGACGAATTCTTGCGTTATTCGGTTTCGCTCATCGCAAAGTTCCATGAGATCACGATGAGGCGAGCCTCCGTGAAAAAGGTGAATTACCACTCCCTCCGGTTTAGCAGCCGCAATGGCCGGCAAAAAATCGCTGTCGCCTGCGAGAATTGCAGCGTCTGTGATTTGATGTTTGGCGGCGAGCAGTGCGAGGTCCACACCCAACAAAATGTCTACACGCTTTTGTTCGAACCGCAACTTCCCGTTTTCATCTCTACCGCGGCACTCTAATCGGCCATGCCGCACCTCGAATCGAGGCAGCAAGTCCAAGCCTGTGCAGGAACGCTTGTTTTTTGGAAAAGCGTTCCTTTTCCTCCTGCGTCGGTGTCGGCGACTGGTAAGGCAAGCAATCGTACAAGTACGTGCGAAGGATTTCACGGCCTCCGGCCATCTTGTTTGCAAGGCTCTCAAAGTCGATTCTTGGGCCACGGAATTCGTCGCGGAGGACATAGTTCAGATATGCACCGTCAATGAAGTTGGCAATTCGTCCCATCGAGTTGAGCCTGTGCGAAGGGGTCTGAGTGTTGCACGAAAAAAAAATGGCCCCCGGATGCAGATCCTGGGGCCAGTATAGTGCAAAACCAAATAGAATCCTGGCATCCTCAGAAGAACACCAGGGAACATTGTCACTCAATAATAACGGTGATCGGCCGCGTGTCAATCGTTCGTACAGCTTTTTTCCATCGCGTCGCCCATGCTCTAGCCATAACCCCTTTTCGTGCAACAACTTGCAAAATAGCAAAAAGCGCAAGTGCAGAGGTCACTCCTCCGCCTGCCCCACGGTGGCCGCCGTTTCGGCCTCGGCGCGGGCGCGGTCGAGCAAGGCACGTTCTTTTGCCACGCGGGCATGGTCGCGCTGGCAGACCGCCCACAACCGGCGGTTCTCTTCCTCGGCCACGGCCAACGCCTTCGAGGTCTTATCGAGCTCGTGACGCACCTCGGACAACTCGACGGCGAGCTGCTCGGCCTCGTGCCGGGCGCGATCGCGCTCGGCCGCCAGCACCGCCGCGGTTTGGCCATGCCGGCTTTCGACGTCGGCCAGCCGCTGTTGCAGGGACGTCAGGCGTTCGTCACGCGCGACAATCTCGCGCTGCATTTCGGCGAGCTCGCGGACGGCCGAGGCCAGCTCGGCGTCGAGGTAACTGAGAACGTATTGGCGAAGACGGGTGAACATAGAGGCTCCGATGAGAGATGAGGCCGGTGAAGTCGATGCACAGCGAGCCGGCTTTAGCCGGCTTTGGGTGTTTGCCACCAGCTTTAGCTGGTGGTGGGTCAGAGCAGAGACAATTCTTGGAGCCGGCTTTAGCCGGTCTTCTCGGGCGGGGCTTCAGCCCTTGAGGAAGGATGTGTTCCTGGAAGTCGTCGTGCTCTACCTACCCAGGAGCCTGGTGGCAAACGCGCCAAGCCGGCTGAAGCCGGCTCAATAAGGTCCCAGCGATTGCCATGTATAAGGCCAATCCAAAATCCAAAATCCAAATTTCAAAATGGCACCGCCCTACGGATACACCAACGGCCGCCTCACCCGTTCCAGCCGCTGGTACTCCGCGCTGCGCGTCCAGGCGAACCAGGCCAGCACCAAGGCGTCGCCGCGGTCGGGCGAACGGCCGTTTAAACGCTCGCGCACGCTCTTCTCGCTCTGCGAACTGGTGCCCGGCCGGCGGTCCTTCGGCGGCAAACGCATCATCCCCTCGCTGTCCCACTCGTGCGGCAACACCGCCAGGTCTTGACGCAGTTTCGCGTCGTCGGGCGGCAAGGCCAGGCATTGCACCTCCGCCGGCCACTCGCTCACCGGCAACGTCAGCAATCGCCGCCGCTCGTCGGTCGCTTCCAACGCCGGCCGCAGCTCGCCGTACAACTCCGTGCGACGATTGCAATACTTGCCTTTCGAGAGCGGCTTGGCGCCGAACGAGACGTCGACGATCTCGCCGAACTCCATGTCGTTCTGCGCGCGGAGCATGTCGGCGATTTGCTTGCCGCCGCCCCCGGAGTCGAACGCCACCGCCCAGGCCTTGATGCGAAACTTCCGCATCAACTTGATCGTGTAGCCGGAGATGTTCGCCGTGTTGGGCGTCGGGCAGGCATAGACCTGCCGCACGCCCCAACGGCCGAGCAGCACCCAGGCCGTCAGATCGCCGCCGCCGTACGCCACGTCGATGCCCAATGCATAAGGATCGTCATCGCGCCATCGCTCGTCCCGCTCGATCTGTTCGCACAACTTCTTTCCGAGCTGCTGGGCCAGGTCGAGCCACGAGGGAGGGTAGAGTTTTTGCTCTTCCTCGTTGGGCAACAGGCCATACAGCCGCACCCGTTTCCGCGGCTCGTCCCAGGTCGCGTTCCACTCGTCGAACTCCTGTCGCGACAACAGACCGGGCAAGTCCAGCGGATACTCGCCCTTCACGCCGTCGCGGTCCATCTCGCGCGAGCGAATCAGGTTCGGCGACTCTTCGGGATGAATGTGCCGCACCCACCGCAGGAGCTTCTGCGGCGATGCCTCTGTAGGGAACGGACTCCGTGCCGTTCCGTCCGCCGGTGCGTCGTCGATGGTGGGCCGGCGCTCGCAAGCTCGCTGGTCCCACCCTACATTGCTCCCCTTCGGGTACGCCTCATTCCCTTTCTTGCATCCTTCGTAGAACCAGCCTTCCACACGGAGCGGGTTGCCGATGGCCAGCAGACGATGCGACTGCGGCAGCAGGGCCTCGATGAAGCGGTCGGGGATGGCCGAGGCCTCTTCGCACACCACGAGCACGCTCGGTTGGCCGTCGTCTCCGGGCGGCAGATTGTGTCCTTGCAGCGACTCCGGCTCGCTGGCCGCGCAGCCCAGCACCTCATGCTTCGGCACAAACTCGTGGGGCGGCCTTCCCAGGCCGTCTGCCGCGGATCGCGTGGTGACCGACGGGCTAGAAGCCCGCCCCACGTTGCACTCATTATCGTTGCACGCTTTCATCCGCAGCCGCAGCCGATTGACCGCGATCGGCAGCCGCTCGCTCGACCGCTGCAGCAGCGTGAGGATTTCGGCCCAGATCACCTGCTCGAGTTGCTGCTCTTTGGCCGAGATCAACAGCACCGTGGCCGGCGAGCGCGTGAGAAAGAACCACATCGTGGCCAGCGCCGCGACAAGCGACTTGCCCATCTTGTGCCCGGAATGGACGAACGTGTGCTTGTTGTCGCGCACCGACTCGAGGATTTCGAGCTGATACGGCGGCAGCTCGATGTAGTGCCACAGCCGCTCGACGAGCGCGGCGGGATCGTCGCGGTATTGCGTGAGATCGTGGAGGGAGAGAGGAGTTGGATCGTCAGACATGGGGAGGGGGGAATTGCGAATTGCGAATTGCAAATTGCAAATTGCAAATTTGAAATCGGGGAGCGGCGCCGTGAACGCCGCGTGAAACGTCGGGGCCGCAGGCCCGTTCTCAGCCCCGAAGGGGCGTGATTCGATAGCCCAGGGTGCAGCGCAGCGGAACCCTGGGTAAACGAGAACCAGAAACCTTTGTCAGCCCCAACGGGGCGCGACTCGACGACGGCGCGCTGCCGCGATTATTCGCTACAATCGTTCGCCGCCGGCCCGCGGGGAACGTACGGATAACGCCCGGCCAGCCAGAACGCCCAGGTCAAAAAGACGGACAGCACCGCAAACTTCGCTGGTTCCGGCAATGGGAGCCGGACGATGCCCAGGCTCACCGCCGCGGCCGTAATGAAGGCAAACAGCCGGCGTAGCGAGAACCGAAATCGCGGATTGACTCGGGCAATTGCGCGGCCCACGAAAAACAGCGGTACGGACAAGATCGCCAATACGATCGCGAATGCCGCCGCGATGCAGATCAGTTTGTCGGCTGTGTTGAACAATTGAAGTCACCGCCTTGCGAACCGCTTGCCGGCCTGGCCGGGGCCATAGCGAACAAGGTCGGTCACCTCGCTGCCGGGGAACAGCGAAACATAAAACGCCATCGCCTCTTCGGCGTTGCCTTGAAACATCAGGAAAGGAAGGATTCTTGGTTGCATAGGTTATGATCGTCGCCGAGTTCGCGCCGCCAGTCAACCTTGCGCGAGCGGAATGACGCCCTTTCAGGGCTACGAGATTTTACGCGACCCGTTTCCCAGGGTTGCACCCTGGGCTATCGAATCACGCACCTTCGGTGCTACGCGCCCACAAACTCCGCCGACACCACCGGCCGCCCGGCACTGGAGCGGTAATTCGCCGAAGGAATGCCAGACCGATTGCCGCCCAGCGGCTTCACGGCGCGAATCTGCCAGTCGGGCGACGAACGCAAGTGGGCGATCATCGCCGGATGACTGGTGGTGATCGTCGCGCGGCGGCCTCGCTGGCGAATCAGCTCGCAACAGGCCCGCAAGACGCGGCCACCAATGCCAACGCCCTGGTATTCGGGCAACACCACCAACCGGGCGACCCGCCACACGTCGCGGCGGCCGAACATCGGCAGGCAGGCGCAAAACACGGCGGGACGCTCGGAAATCAAGCCAAGATATATGGTCACGCCGCGCGGCAGGGCGGCGTCTAAATAATGATGTCGAGCAAAGAGCGGCCAGGCGTCTCGCGTGCCGCGGACCAGTCGCAGGCGGACCGGCGGCCGCCGAAGCCGCCCTCGCGTCAGCTCGCGCGTACCCATATCGAGCACCCAATCGGGCGCCAGCCATCGCAGAATGTCGCGATGGCAGGTGACCGCCACCATTCGGCAGGGGATGTTGTCCGAACGGATCGCCCGGCTGATCGCGGCCGAGGCGAACCGGGCGGTGGTGCGGTCGACGACGCTGGTGAATTCGTCGATGACAAGGAGGGAGGATGGCCTTCCCAGGCCGTCCCGTATCGGTTGTTCGTTACTGGACGGCCTAGGAAGGCCATCCTCCATCAACGCTCTCGCGACATCGCAGCGAAAGCGCTCGCCGGTCGAAAGCACGTGATACGGCTTGATCCAGGCCGGCGGACTCGATAGCCCGACCGCCGACAACACGCGCGTGATCTCGCGGATCGAACGATCGCCGAAGCCGTCGATCACCGCCCGATCGCGCGGCCAACGATGCCGCCGGGTAAAGCGTTGGCCGAACGCCGCTCGGGCGACCGTCGTTTTTCCGCTGCCCGATGGGCCCACGATGGCGCCGATCTGCCACGGTTCATCGAGACCGGGCACTTCCACCGAGAAGCTTTCGCGGCAGCTCTTGTTGACGGTCAGCCTGAACATGCCGGCGACTTGTTGCACGCGGAAGCTGTCGTGGACGGGACATTCGACGGTGACGTCAATGATCATTGGTCCGTGGTCAGTAGCCCGTGGTCAGTTGTCCGTAGTCAGTTGAGCAGGGCTGTTAGAGGGTGAGCACGCGGCATTTGAGTCCGCGGGCTTTCAGTTCTTCGTAAACGCGGCGCTGCTCGCGCTCGTCGGCGCATTCGACAAGCACGTGGTAGATTTCGCCGATGCGCTGCCGGCGACGAGCGGGCGGCGATTGGGACGACGGTCGTCGGGGGTTGAAGGTGGTCATGGTTTCTTAGCCCCGAAGGGGCGTGATTCGATAGCCGACTCGTTGTTCTACACATCTCGCGCGTCAGCCGCGTAGCGGCGAGATAGTTTAGCCGTGGGGCGCAAGCCCACGGTACCGATGCGGTAGATTAGGCAAGCCGCGTAGCGGCGACAGAGGTGTCGCACCACGCTCTGTCGCCGCTACGCGGCTGCGCGGATCGTTGGCTTTTCCGTGGGCTCGCGCCCACGGCTAAACTCTACCGTCCCTACGGGACTGGGAAACGCCTTCGATGCGCTTCTCGCAAGCATCCAGCCTGCGCTGGTGCTCGTCCAGCCGCTCGCTGTGACGCAACAGCACCTTGGCCATCTGCCGCAAAATGCCGGCGTGGTGCGCGATGCGGGCCAACTTGCTGTTGACCGACCACATCCACGGTCCCACCACCGAGCCGATCGCCACGATGATGCCAATCGCAATGCCCCAGTCTTCGGATTTCATAAGGAACAGGTTAGTAGGGTGGGACCAGCAAGCTTGCGAGCGCCGGCCCACCATGAATGACGCCGAACAACGGTGGGCCGGCGCTCGCAAGGTCGCTGGTCCCACCCTACGTTTTCCTCCGCGCTTAGGCCGCTTTCGCCGTCGTCGCGGCGTGCGGCTCCGGCGTCTTGGCCGGACTGGGAAATACGCCCAGCGCGGCGGCCTGCTGCAGGACGCCGTCGACAAACGACTGCCGCGTCTTCACGTCTTGCAACTCTTCTTTCACCATGCCGGCCAAAAGCTGGGCCAGCTCCGCCCGACGTTTGGCCGGGTCTTTCAGCACGTTCACCGCATGGCGAAAGTCGTTGCGCAACTGAATGAAGTCGAGCAACGCCAGGTCAGTGAGCACCGGCGGCAAGAGCGTGAAGCCCCACTTGGCCAGTTCCTGCGAGAGATCGTTGGCCTCGCGCTGCAACTCCTTGAGCTGGCGGTCGTCCTTATACAACAGCTTGCCCACCGCCACGCCGGCAATGGCCCAGCCGACGAGCGCGAACAAACCGACCGGGGTGATTTCGAACAGATCGAATGCAAACAGGGTTGGAGACATGATTGAATTCCTTGTGTGAAACGGGTTGAACAGATAGACGGCGTAGGGTGGGACCAGCGAGCTTGCGAGCGCCG